>JBBIMS010000261.1:0-3136 GCA_037444285.1 Candidatus Aminicenantota bacterium
CTTGGACTCCTGAGTCCGATAGATTACCTGATCGAAAAAGGAATAATGTCGCAAATGTATATAACTTATACAAATACTTGACATGGATTTTCCCTTGTGATAAAAAAATCTATGCTTCAAGGTAGAAGAGTGAGGAAGAAACCTCTTGAGTTAATAAAATCATCCGTCCCCTCCCTCCCTTTTTTATCTTCCAAAATCTGGTGGGCGGGGTATCCCGCCCTGGCATCGCTATAGTTCTATCCATTTTTCTATTAAAACCATAAAAATTTATCATTAAGGAGGTTTTTAAAATGAAAAGATTCTCAAAAAGAGAGATAGATTATTTGCCAACTCATTTTTATAACATTAAATCTTCCCTTCCCACCCTTCCTAAGCCACCTTTAAATCCATCAACAAAGGAACCATTAAGTCCCGATGAACTATCAATAATTTTTCCAAAAGGTTTTATAAAACACGAAACAACAATTGAGGAGTTTGTAGAAATTCCTGAGGAGGTTATCGAAGTTTACAGGCTCTATAGGCCAACACCCCTCATTTATGCCAGCGGGCTTAAAAGGGAGCTTGATACACCAGCTGAAATTTTCTACAAATATGAAGGTGTTGGTCCCACTGGAAGCCATAAAAGTAATACAGCCCTTGTTCAGGCATATCTTGCCTGCAAGGAAGGAGTAAAAGCTTTGACAACAGAGACAGGAGCAGGGCAATGGGGCTCTGCCCTTTCCCATGCAGGAGCGATCTTCGGTGTAAAGGTAAAAGTTTTTATGGTTAGGGCAAGTTACAGGCAAAAACCAGGAAGGAAAATAATGATGGAGATTTTTGGAGCTGATGTGATAGACAGCCCAAGTAATGTTACTGAATCGGGAAGGAAATTTTATTCTCAAGACCCATCCCATCCAGGAAGTCTCGGTATAGCAATTTCGGAGGCGATTGAGCTTGCTGTAAATAACCCTGATACAAAATATTCCCTTGGTTCTGTTCTTGACAGTGTTTTGATGCATCAAACTGTAATTGGGCTTGAAGCAGAAAAACAGCTTGAAGAATTCGGAGTAGAACCCGACATAATTGTAGGTTGCGTTGGTGGCGGTTCAAATTTTGCAGGATTGAGTTTTCCCTTTGTTAGAAAAAATTTAAAAGAAGGAAAGAAGATAAGGTTTATTGCAGTTGAGCCTGAAGCTTGCCCTTCAATCACTAAAGGAGATCTGAGATATGACCATGGAGACACTGCAGGATTAACCCCCCTTCTCTTCATGCACACTCTCGGAAAGGATTTTGTTCCACCACCTATTCATGCAGGAGGTCTAAGATACCACGGTATGGCTCCCCTTGTTTCCCATCTTGTTGAGATGGGAATTGTAGAGGCAAGAGCATACAGTCAAAAGGAAGTCTTTGAATCAGCCCGATTTTTCCTGAAAACAGAGGGGATTCTACCAGCTCCAGAATCAGCCCATGCCATAAAAGCTGTTATTGATGAAGCAATTGAAGCCAGAAAGGAGGGAAAGAAGAAGGTAATTCTTTTTAACTTGTCAGGGCATGGATTTCTTGACATAAGCGCTTACGAAATATCAGGTTAATTGACTTATTTCATTTAGAAATTTATTGATACGACACGATCAATTGCCATAAAAAAGGATAAGGGATAAAATAATAAATAAGTTATGCATGCAATAAAGGTGGAAGAACTTGTAAAGAAGTTTGACGGCTTTACTGCTGTGGATAAGATTTCCTTCAGTGTCTCCTATGGAGAACTTTTTGGCTTGCTTGGTCCAAATGGAGCTGGAAAAACAACTACAATTAATATCCTATCCACTCTTTTAAAGCCAACTTCAGGATATGCAGAGGTCGCTGGGTTCGATATAAGAAAAAGAAGGGATGATGTTAGAAAGAGTATAGGGATAGTTTTTCAGGATCCGACCCTTGATACTAAGCTAACAGGGAAAGAGAATCTCCTTTTCCATGCAATGCTATACGGAATAAAGAAAGAAGAGGCAGGGAAAAGGATAAAAGAGGTTCTTGAGCTTGTCGAGCTTGAGGGAAGGGCAGACACTCTTGTCGAAAAATACTCAGGGGGTATGAAAAGGAGGCTTGAGATTGCAAGGGGTCTTATCCATAGACCCAAAGTCCTATTCCTTGATGAGCCAACCCTTGGTCTTGATGCCCAGACAAGAAGAAGAATTTGGGATTATATAAAGAAGCTAAATAAAGAAACAGGAATTACAATGATTCTTACAACCCATTATATGGAGGAGGCGGACTATCTTTGTGATAGGATTGCAATAATTGATCACGGAAGAATTGTAGCTATTGACAATCCCATCAATTTAAAAAATATGCTTGGTGGTGATGTTGTTTTGTTGGAAATAGAAGGTGATGCAAGCCAATACATTGAAAAGTTAAAGGAGCTTAAATGGGTAAAATCTTTAAGGGTACAGAACGGAGTATTGAGAATGAGTATGGAGATGGGTGAAAGGAAAATCCCTGGTCTAGTGAATCTTGCAGAAAAAAATGGAGTGAAGATAAACTCAGTAAATCTCCACAAACCAAGTCTTGAGGATGTTTTTCTATTTTTTACAGGAAGGAAAATAAGGGATGACGAGAGTGAAAGCGAAAGAAGGGAGTGGACAATAAGGGAAATGAGGCGTTGAGATGATAAATCTAACAGTTACTTATGTCCTCTGGTTGAGGGAGATGAAAAGATTTTTCAGGACAAAATCCCGAGTATTCGGAACCATGGCCATGCCTCTCCTCTTCCTTATTTTCCTGGGATTTGGTTTTGGAAGAATGAATGTTCCTGGAGTTTCAAAAAACATAGATTACATAAATTTCCTCGTCCCTGGAATAATAGGGATGTCCCTTCTCTTCACCTCAACTTTTGCTGGACTCTCTGTTCTCTGGGACAGGGAATTCGGGTTTTTAAAGGAAATTATGGTTGCTCCTGTGAGCAGGGTTTCTATAGCTGTTGGAAGGATAGCAGGAGGAATTTCCACTTCTCTTCTCCAGGGGATTTCAATACTTTTAGTCTCTCTGAAAACAGTCCTCACGCGTTCCATCAAACTCATTAGGTCTGAGACGCTTGGTATCCCGCTACCAGTTCTTTCATACCCTCAATCTATACTCCCAATCCATCAATAACACCTCT
>JBBIMS010000262.1:0-3128 GCA_037444285.1 Candidatus Aminicenantota bacterium
AATGGACAGAGGGGCTTACAAAAGGAGCAGATGAAGAATTCAGAAAAGGCAGCAAAGATGATGATGGAAATTGTTGCAAAGGGATATGAGTTAATTGTAGTTCATGGAAATGGACCTCAGGTTGGCAATATACTCATTCAAATGGAGGAAGCATCTAACAAAATTCCTCCCTTTACCCTTGAAGTATGTGATGCTATGACTGAAGGAAGCATGGGTTATATGCTGGAGAAAGCTTTAATAAATGAGCTCAGGAAAAATTCCATAGATAAAGAGGTGGTGACAATCCTTACTCAGGTCATTGTTGACAAGGAGGATCCAGCTTTCCAGAACCCTACAAAACCAATTGGTCCATTCTACACCCAGTACAGAGCCCAACAACTTATGAAGGAGAAGAAATGGACAATGATCGAGGATGCTGGAAGAGGATGGAGAAAGGTGGTTCCCTCTCCGAGACCTATAGATATTGTTCCAAAAAGAGCCATTAGTGATTTAGTAAGAAGTGGAAGAATTGTAATTGCTGCGGGAGGAGGAGGAATCCCTGTTATTATAAACTCAAAGGGACTGATAGAAGGGGTTGAAGCCGTAATTGACAAGGACTATGCCTCTGCTCTCCTTGCTTCAGAAGTTGGGGTTGACCTTTTCATTATATTAACAGGCGTGGATAGGGTATACTTAAATTATGGAAAGGAAAATCAAAAGGAGATTAAGGTGATGAAGGTTGAAGAGGCGAAGAAATATTTGGAAGAAGGGCAATTCCCCCCAGGTTCCATGGGTCCGAAAATTAAAGCGGCAATTCAATATATAGAGGCAGGTGGTAAGGAAGTTCTTATTACATCTGCTTCAAAGCTAAAAGCTGCTCTTGCAAAAAGGGCGGGAACAAGGATAATACAATAGATGGAGGTTTTATAATGAAGGATCTTCTCACAATCGGAGAACTGACAAAGGAAGAGGTAAGGGAAATTTTATCCCTTACAAAAGAGATTAAACAGAATAAGGAAAAATACAGAAATGCATTGAAAGACAGGATTCTTGCAATGGTATTTGAAAAGCCATCCCTCAGAACTCGTATGACTTTTGAGGTTGGGATGCTGGAGATGGGAGGAAGAGCTATTTACCTTGGGCCATCTGAAATTCAGCTCGGGAAAAGGGAATCAATAGCAGATGTGGCAAGAAATCTTGAGAGATGGGTTGATGGAATAATGATAAGAACTTTTGGCCAGGAAAATGTTGAGGAGATGGCGAAATGGGCAAAGCCTCCTGTTATAAATGGGCTCTCTGACCTCCACCACCCCTGTCAGGCTCTCGCAGATTATTTCACACTCCTTGAAAAATTTGGTAAATTGGAGGGCTTAAAACTTGCCTATGTAGGGGATGGTAATAATGTCTGCCATTCTTTAATAGAAGGAGCTTCTAAATTAGGAGTTAATATCTCCATAGCAACTCCTGAAGGGTATGAGCCAAAAAAAGAAATTGTTGAGAGGGCGATGAAGGAAGCAAATTCAAAGATAGAGATTCTGAGGGACCCTGTGGAGGCGGTAAAAAATGCTGATGCGGTTTACACTGACACATGGACATCAATGGGGCAGGAACAGGAAAGGGAGATCAGGATAAAAATTTTCAAACCATATCAGGTTAATAAAGCTCTTATGGAGAAAACAGGCAAAAAAACATATTTTATGCACTGTCTCCCGGCTCATAGAGGAGAGGAGGTAACGGATGAAGTAATAGATTCAGAATATTCCCTTGTATTTGATGAGGCTGAAAATCGCCTCCATGTTCAGAAGGCAATAATGTATATTTTGATGGGAGGTAAAGTTTAAAAGTGCAACAGAAAAAAATATTTATTGACGAAACGGATATTGAATGGATAAAGACTCTGATAAAAGAGCAACACTCACCCATTACCCTTGAGGAGATTTCCACTCAACTGGCAAGGAAAAAATCTGCCCTCACTCAGGGTAAAAAGGTAAAAATTTTTAACCCTGAACTTGACTATGAAGTAGGTGATTTGATTTACAAATATTACGATGAGGATCTCAAATTTTCAAGAGAGAAGGTCGAACATTTTAAAGGGGGGGTTGTTTTAAGGGTAACAGGGAAAGAGAAGAGACCGGAGGGCTTTTCAATCCTTCGTGTCACCTATGATGGAACAGGATTGTTCAAACAATATATAGATTTCCTTGAAAGAACCTCTTCCCATCTTTTGATTCCCTGTGGATTCTCCGGCAAGAGCGAACCAGTAGAATATCTGGAAGATGAAGAGCTCCTTATGGATGCTCCCATTGATCAAACTTATGTGAGAAAATTATCAAAGATAGTTGAGGAAGCTTTAAAAAAATCTGATGAATTCATTCACTGGAATTCTTATTTTTATCTGAAAGAACTTCTTGAAAATGTTGAAGACGCAGGAAGAAAGGTAGAAGAGTACCTTAAAGAAAAGGGGGATTTTGAAACCACATATAATCTTGTTGAGAAACTATATTCTGTTAAATTTACTGATCAGAGATTTTATTCCTGGTGTATTTCCCTCAACTGTGCTCTCGAGGCAAAGGGTAAAAGTAAAATTGTAAAGATATCCAACCATGACTGGGGAAAGTGGGGGCTAAGAAGCTTCTTTACATCCTTGAAGGAGAATCTACCAATTGCTGAAAAACCCATTAAAATGGGGCGTATTCGAAGGAACAGGAAGGATGTTATAAGGATGATATGGAACTTCTATGCAGAGGAAAGGAAAGAAAAATCTCACCATCTAAGGTTTTACCTCACATGGAGGGAAATTTTTTCAGGCGCTTTAAGAATTCCGAGGGAATATCAGAGTGTTTTCGGAGAGGAAAGGGAGATAATCTTGACAGACCCGGAAAAAAGGAAAAATTACGATGTATTTTATTATCCTGAAGATGGTTTCCTTCTCGGTCTTGGTGAGATCTATCAATCATACAATCCAATTCAAGGTTCCCTATTCTTTCTTCAAAAAGAGGATTTCAACAAATATGTTTTTTCCTTCAGGAAAGCGAAAAAAGTTATAACTGCCTTTAAATGTGAATATGATAGGGAGCAAAAAAAGGTAATTTTCACAGGACAACCCGTTGAAACCCATACAGAAGTTAACAAAGCGATTCTAATCTCCA
>JBBIMS010000263.1:0-3097 GCA_037444285.1 Candidatus Aminicenantota bacterium
CAGAGAGAAGCAACATCCATCCTCTCCAAGAGTGAAGATGAAAAAATATCTTCCTTTGCAGTCCAGATAAAGGATTATATTGAGAAAATTAAAGAACAGTTGAGAAATATAGAGTAATTAAGGAGATAAAAGATGAGGAATCTTGTTTTCATAATAACAGGGCCATCAGGGGTGGGTAAATCAACAATAATAAAACTGCTTCTCAATTCATTGCCTAATGTTCACTTTTCAGTATCCTATACCACAAGACCACCAAGACCAAACGAGGAGAATGGGGTTGATTACTATTTTGTTAGCCGTGAAGAGTTTGAAAGCATGATAAAAAAGGATAAATTTCTGGAATGGGCTGAGGTTCATGACTTCTTGTATGGAACATCCTTTACAGAGGTTGAAAAGGCATTTGGTGAGGGAAAGGATTTGATTCTTGATGTTGATATTCAAGGAGCAAATGCAATAAAAAGGAAAATGACTGATGCAGTTACAGTTTTTGTCTTGCCCCCTTCCTGGGAAGCATTAAAGGAGAGGCTCTCTTTCAGGGAAAACAATGAGGAGGTTGTTGAAAAAAGATTAAAGAGGGCTAAGGAGGAATTGAAGGAATGGAAAAATTTTGATTATGTGATAATAAATGATAATTTAAAAAGAGCTGTGACAGAGTTGAGCTCAATAATTTTAGCTGAAAGAGCCAAGAGAAAAAGAAGGGAAGATGCTGTAAGAGAAATCCTTGCGGAGATTGGGGAATGAAGGTTTTACTTGGTATTTCTTCATCAATCGCAGCTTTCAAATCAATAGATATTCTAAGGGGTCTTTTAAAAGAGGGTATAGAGGTCCAGTGCATAATGACGAAGAACTCTCTGAACCTTATTTCTCCATTGACCCTTGAAGTCCTTTCAGGCAAAAAGGTTATAATAGACTTATTCGAAAAAGGGAAAAGTGGAGAGATAGCCCACATCGAAATTACAAAAGACGCAGAACTTCTCCTTGTAGCTCCCGCAACTGCAAATATAATTGCTAAATTTGCCAATGGAATAGCGGATGATGCTCTCTCCACAATATTTTTAGCCTCGAGATCACCTGTCCTTATTGCTCCTGCAATGCATACCCAGATGTTTCTTCATCCAGTTACCCAGAGAAATATTGAGAAATTAAAATCAATTGGAGTTGAATTTATTGGACCTTATGAAGGTGAGCTTGCTTCTGGAGAGAAAGGAATAGGAAGAATGGCAGAACCAGAGGAGATAGTAGAAAAGGTGGTGAGAATGCTCAGGAAGAAGACCCTGAGGGGGAAGAGGTTCCTTGTAACAGCTGGACCAACCTATGAAAGGATTGACCCGGTAAGAATCATTACAAATCCTTCTTCAGGTAAAATGGGGTATGCTATAGCTGAAGAGATACTGAGGAGAGGGGGAGAGGTAATTTTGGTTTCAGGACCAACCTGCCTCAAACCTCCCCTGGATGCTGTAACTATAAAGGTTGAGAGTACTGAGGAAATGAGAAATGAAGTGATAAAAAATCTTGAAAGAGTAGATGCAATTGTAATGGCAGGTGCTCCTGCTGATTTTAGACCAAAGATTTCTCTATCTCAAAAGGCAAAAAAGGAAAGTCTCCAATCCATTGAACTTGAAAAAACTCCCGATATTATTGAGGAAATCAAAGAGAGGAAGGGGGAAAGATTGGTGGTCGGGTTTTCAGCAGAAACATCAGATCTGGAAGAAAATGCGAAAAAAAAGATGATTTCAAAAGGGATGGACATGGTTGTTGCCAATGATGTTTCAAGAAGAGATATTGGATTTGGATCAGATTTCAATGAGGTAATTATAATTGATAAAGATGGAAATCGTATTTCGACAGGAGTGAAAAGTAAGAAGGAGATCGCATGTATAATTGTTGATTTTATAGAAAAAAAACTTGTGGAATGAAAGAAGAGCTTTTAGAATGGTTAAAATATCTCAAAGAACTTGGTTTTGAGTGGATATTTTTAGAGAAAAAAGAGGAATCCTTTTCAGGAAAAGAGGAAAAGCTTGAAAGGCTAAAGGAGAGCGTTTTTCAGTGCAAAAAATGTAGATTGTGGGAAGGGAAGAGGAATTATGTTTTTGGAGAAGGGAATCCAGATGCGGAAATTATGTTTGTGGGAGAGGCTCCAGGCGCTGAAGAGGACATTCAGGGAAGACCCTTTGTTGGTGAAGCGGGACAGATTCTCACTAAAATAATATCAGCAATGGGCTTTAAAAGGGAGGATGTTTACATTGGAAATATTGTCAAATGCAGACCTCCCCAAAATAGAACACCCTTAAAGGATGAAATAGAAGCCTGTAAAGATTACATTTTTCAGCAAATAGAAATTATAAAGCCAAGGATAATTGTCACTCTTGGCTCAACGCCTCTGATTACACTATATGGAAAAAATATTCCAATTGGAAAATTTAGGGGGAAATGGTTTGAATGGAAGGGCATCCCTGTCATGCCAACCTTTCATCCTGCATACCTTGTGAGAAATCCCCAGAGCAAGGAGCTGAAAAAACTTGTCTGGGAGGATATGAAGGAGTGCCTGAGAAAATTGGGGAGGGAAATTCTCATCACAGGGAAAGAGTAAAATTCCCTTATTTCGAGAAAGGGAACGCAATTTGGGGAAGGGCGTATTATAATTATGGATAATGAATGGAATTTATGATTGGGAAAGGATTGAGAGTGTGATGATGGAAACAAAGGATTCCCTCTTCAATTTCATTTACAGAATGACTTTTGAGAAAGAAGTTGCGGAAGATATTTTTCAGGAGACATGGTTGAGGGTTGTTAAAAACATAGAAAGCTATAATCCTGAAATTCCCTTTAAAGTTTGGCTTTTCCAGATAGCAAAGAATTTGTGCAGGGATTACGCAAGAAAGTTGAAGAGAAGGAGAAAGGCTCTCGAGTTTATAAAAGATGAAGATACAGTTAAAGGTAAAAATTTTCTTCCCCAGGAAGAGGAGAGGTTAAGAGTCTGTCTTTCAAGACTTCCATTTAAATATAGAGAAGTTATTCATTTCCGTTTTTTTGAAGAGATGCCCTTTGAAGATATAGCTAAGTTGTTAAAGATTCCTGTTGGAACCGTGAAGAGTCG
>JBBIMS010000264.1:0-3095 GCA_037444285.1 Candidatus Aminicenantota bacterium
ATTATTTTCATTCTTTACGAGCCACAAACCTGTTCCAGCTCCAATAAAGAATTTTTCGGGTTGATAGAAGAAGAGAAGGTCAGCGGTGGAAGGATTCCCATACTCGTCGGCGTCACTATTCCCTTTAATTTTGATATTATATCCAAGAATTCCAGCAACTCTGTAGGTCTCATTTAATCTGTATTGATAGCCGAATCTTAAAGGTAGGAACAAACGAGGATCTGCTTGAGACATAATTCCGCTTTCAGCTAAGAAGAATCCCCTTCTGAGAACATTGTAGCTTCCCTCGCAGGAGGCAGAGCTAACATTGTGGTCATCAATTGCTACAACTTCAACTTTGTAGCTGCCCGCTTTTGCAGGTTTAAACTTGTAAATAAATGGTGGCTCTGAAATGGTTTTTTCATCGACAACTCCGTCAGATTTTATGGTGAACTTGACTTCCTTCAACTTTCCTTCCGGATCAGAGGAACCTGAAGCATCAAGGGTTATTTCCTTTCCAGTTAAAACCTTTTCTGGTGAAATCTTCAGGTCGCACTGAGGTGGAAGGTTCTTCCAGTAGTCAACGCTTGCAACACATGGATTTGTAGAGGCAATTTGGTGCTCCTCGTAAACTGTGGCTTCAAACTTGTAATTTCCCGGCTCACTGGCTGTAAATGTCTTTTTGCAATCGTCCTTGGTAGCTTCTATTGTTGTGATTTCCTTCCCTCCAAGGGTTACTTTTATTACACCCTTAACCCAGTTCTTTGACTTGCAAAGGTCTAAAATTACAGGGTTTCCCACTTCAATTCTTGCAGGAGAAACCTCAAGGTAGCATTCAGGAGCTGGATGCTCTGTAACATTCATCAATGATATGTTTGCACAAATTGAAGGAATTACAAAATCATAAGTTTTAAGATCCTTGAAAAAAGACACCCTATAAGCCTTAATGGGTTTCTTAATTGCAATTTCGCCATCAGTAACAACCTTTACCTTGCCCCTCTCCTTAAATAGCATCCACTTCACAGTGTCCCCAGCCTTAAGCTCTGCATCCCATATTCTTCCAGCTTTAACCTCTTCGATGAATGGAGCCAGAAGATCAGAAGCACCAGCCATTTCAAATCCTGCTTTGAGATCCGCCTCGTATTTTTCAACATTTCTTAAATCTTCTGGAGTTATCACCCTCTTTTTCATAAAGGGATGGACTCCGAGCCTTTCAATCTTTGTCACAGAGTAAAGGGGGATGACGAGGAAGATTGAAAGGAGAACTACAAAAGCCTTTATACGCATTTAAAACCTCCTAAATATAGAATTTTTTCCTATTCTAATCATTTTATTCTTTTCCATTTTACTAACTTAATTCCCCATTTTCAAGTTTTTGAGAATTGTACCCTTGACTTTCTAAAATTTTTATTTTAAAATAGTGAATGACCAGTCAGTCAGTGGATAAAAAGAATTTGATTCTTGAATCAGCGGAAAAGGTATTTATAGAGAAGGGTTATTATCCCGCAAAAATTGAGGATATTGCTCGGAATGCTGGAATTGCAAAGGGAACTGTTTATATATACTTTAGAGACAAGGAAAGCATATACATTTCATTGGTGGAAAAAAAACTGAAGGAACTTTCAAGTTTTATTGAAAATGTTATAAGTCAAGAGATCAGCCCCTCGGAGAAACTTAAAAAAATCTATTTCTCATTGTGTGAGTACATGGATAAGGCTCAGAAACTTCAAGCTATCATATCAATAGAGAACATGAAGAACTTAATGCATATTGTGACCAGGATGAAAAAGCGTGTTATTCCCAAGTTGAAAAGTGTTATAGAAAGCATTTCAACAATAATAGAAGAAGGCATAAAAGAGGGTGCTTTTGAAGATATTGACCCTCTTTTAGGTGCTCTCTTATTTATGAGCCATCTTAGGCTTGCCATATTACTTCCCATGATGGAAGAGCTTTACTCATTGGATTTCAGGATGGATAAAAACTTAGCTAACAAAAAGATTATAGAATCTTTCTTTAATGGAGTTTGTTTAAAGAATTCAGAGGGTAAAAAATGTTCAGAATAGCATCAAAATTATTTTCAATGTTTGAAAGGAGGAGGGCATGAAGTTTTTTAAGGTTGGTCTAATTTCCCTTGCCGTTCTTTTCAATATCTCCTTTGCCGAAAAGTTTGAACTAACCTTAGCTGACAGTGTTAGAATTGCCTTAGAGAAAAATCCGAATATACTTGCCATGAAAAAAAGAATTGAGTCAGCAAAGAGTCAAGAGCAGGAAGCTCTTTCCATTTTCCTTCCAAAACTTGACCTCTCTGCAATGAAGACCATTGAGGAGAAACTTTTTACAATTGAGATTCCGTCATTTATACCAGGGCAACCTCCAACAGTTGCAAGATTCGACTTTACAAAGGATTACCAGTACACAATCAGGATGACCCAAACAATTTTTACAGGAGGAAAACTTATCTCTTCTTACAATCAGGCAAAATTAAACTTGAACCTTACTGAGGAAATAGACAATCAGACAAGACAGGATTTAATCTTTGAGGTAAAGAGGGCATATTATGGAGTTCTTCTCTCAAGAGAAGTTCTAAAAGTATCTGAAGATGCCCTTTCTCTTGCTGAAAAACATCTTGAGAGAACAAAAAAACTTGTTGAGGCAGGTGTTGCTTCCCGTCTTGATTTGCTAAGGGCTGAAGTTCAGGTTGCCAATTTAAAACCTCAGGTTATAAGGGCAAGAAATGTGGTCGAACTTGCTGAAGAGGGTTTAAAAACTCTTCTTGGCTTGAAACCTGATGATGAGATAGAACTCAAGGAAGGTTTTGAATATAAACCCTTAGAGATTAACGAGGAGAAACTGCTTTCTGTAGCCCTCGAGAGAAGACCTGAGATCAATCAACTAAGAATCCAGAGAAAAATGATGAGGGAGATGCTCAAGCTTGCATGGGCTTCATACATTCCCAATGTTGCTATTGCAGGTGATTTTAACTGGAGGGCTGATCGCTTTTCCTTTGCAAAGGGTGCCCTTGAGAATTATTATACTGTCAACCTTGTTTTAACTTTACCTCTATTCGATGGGTTCTCAAGAGAGGCCAAAATCTCCCAGAGTAAAGCAGAACTTGA
>JBBIMS010000265.1:0-591 GCA_037444285.1 Candidatus Aminicenantota bacterium
ATGCCTAAGATTGCCTTGACCGTAACAGACGTCCAGACAAGACGCGGGATCTCCTTTTTCTCACCTTTGCCTAAAGCCTCAGCCACAAACTTAGTGGTTGCCCTCCCAAGCCCTAAATCGAATATGGAGAAGTATCCGAGGATGACCCAAGCCAAAGACAGAAGCCCAAAACGCTCCGTTCCAAGTCTCCGTACGATAAAGGGCATGGTAACCAAGGCCACTACCAGAGGCACCACCTGCCCTATCAGGTTCAGCAGGGTGTTCCGCACAAGGATCCTTCCCGTAACCTGAAAGTCGCTCATCGGTAGCCATCCTCCCTTAGAATACCTCCCACGAAAAGCATCGGGTAATTAATGAACCCCTGAGCGAAAGCTACTGCACCGTAGCCTGCTGGTTTCAACACGCGTACCAAGTAAGGTATTGTAATTAACGGAATTATATAATTGGCAAACTGAATAATATAAAGCGCTACTACATTGCGAGCAATACTACTGTGTAATCCCCTGTGAAGCATTTCAACAAAATCTGTGTATATTTCAGAAAATACTTTAGTGCTCATCTATTTATATTTTTCCTTAACCGAATTCTTCT
>JBBIMS010000265.1:659-3079 GCA_037444285.1 Candidatus Aminicenantota bacterium
TTTCTATCATCTTTAATCATTTCGTCGCTTAAAAATCAAGAAATATGGGGTCAGGTCTTGCAATATAACATTTCTTTATCGTCAGCATAACTATCTCACTTAGCTGATCGCTGTCATCAGTGGACTGTAGCCAGTGAACTGTGACTGTTAACTGCTCGCTGTCACTGAACATCTCATATCTTCCATACAATCACATCCTTTCTATTTCCCCAGGTTTTTGCAAGTTTTTGTAGTTCTACTAGAATTTTAATTTTTTCTTCAAAAGGAAGTTTTGCACGTTGTTTTTGTAGCTCTTCTTGTTGTTGAAACAGTTCTTTTTTAGTTAGTATTTTGTCTCCAATAAGAATATATTTTTCATCTACCATAGCGTTTTTCCTTAAATTCTTTAAATTTTTCAATTAAGTTATATTTCTCAAGTATTTCATAAAGTTTTGTTTCGTCAATGTTTGCTTGTTGTAATATCATATTAATTTTATTTACATCTTTTTCTCTTGATGCTCTTAAAAATAATGCTATTAGATACTCAGGAGTTATAACTTTTGTAGGTATTTCTTCATAGTTTGTATGTACAGCATTTTCTATTGCTTCTTTCTCAAGTTCATCTGCTGGGAATATGTCGACTGGTACCCCTTCTATAATTATCCAATGTTTTTCCCATCTATAACCCTTCTCCTCAAAGTACTCGTAAATAGGAGATAATACAATTAATTTCTTATCGCTTTGTTCTTCCTGCAAAATAATAAATATGTCCAAATATTCAGTGAAAAAAGGACTAACATATTTTAACGCTGCAATTGCACCACCAATTGCATAATCTTTTATCAAACCTTTATCTTTTAGTTCATTCAATACTTTAATTGTGTTTTTCATCTTTTCGATTTTGCACTGCGACCCTGAGGTCAAGTCATTGGATCTTTCTCTCCTTTACCATGCCAGGTTTTTTAAGCCATGCCCTCATTTTATGCGCAATATCCAACGCCTTATTCGCATCTTCACTTTCTTTCTCTAAAAGCAGTTCAAGCCATACATTTGTATCCACAAGATAAATTAATCCCCACCACTCAAGGGCTTTTTTCTGGAGCTCCAAAGCTGTAAACTTGTCCCCATATTCCTTTAAAGCCCCTACCCAGCTAAGACGCAAGTATTTTTGTTTTCTCTGAGACTTTTTCTCCAACAAAAACTCCGCAAAATCCCTCACTTCCTCCTGAAGTTCAGGGGGCAATTTGTCTAATATGTCCTTCAGTTCCATATCTTAGCTCCTCATTATTGTCAACACTACTTATTTTATCACAACTTTTCCATTGTTTTTGTTTTTTGATTGTAGAAGAAGGACATAACCAAAACTTTTTGAAATAGTTTTCATCAGGGATTTTTATCTCTTACTGTTTCGGGTTTTTATGTTTTTCAATATATTCAAGGAAAAAGGCGAGAAAAGAAAAGATCATGCCACTTAGAATACCCGCCAGAGCTACATTCAGGGTCTTTTTCGGAAAAACGGGATAAAGAGAAGGGGTTGGTGGCTTTATAACAGTTGTATAATCAATTCTTCTTTTCTTTTCCTTCAAAGAATCTATGATATTCCTGTTGACTTCTATTTCAGTTTTTATTTTTTCTATATTATTTTTGACTCCTTCTATTTTTCTCTTTATTTGAGCTATATCAATGTCTAATTGCCTGATTTCCTGCTCTTTTGCATTTAAAGCAAAACTCAGATTTTCAAAATTCACTTTTTCAGAGCTCAATCTCTCCTCAAGGGAATTGTAATATATAAGGTTGTTCTGAATCTCATTGGAATAAAGAAGCATCCCAATAGCAGATTTCTCATCCCCTCCTTCTTTAAAAGCTTTTCTCTGCTCCTCTTCAAGTTTGTCCATCCTCTCCTTCACTACCTTCATCTCATCAAGGAGAGTTTTCATCCTTTCTTCAGAAATTTTAATTTTATTTTTTGTGGCTTCAATATCATGGTTCAGCTTTTTCTTTTCAACCTCCTTAGATTGAATTTGAAGTTCCAATTCCTTTATCTCATTATTTTTATCCTGAATTGAGATTTCTAAAGATTTTATCTTATTTTCATAAGTTTCTATCTGGGACTCTATCATTCTTATTTCTGCCTCCACTTTTCCATCCACATCTTTCCGCAACTGTTTTATGAGGGAATTGAGAATACTTTTACCTCTTTCTATATCGTGATTCTTTGTGAAGACTCGAACAAGAAATGTGTCTTTAATTTCCTCTGCCTCTATTTTTGGAAGTTCTTTCAACGGTATTTTAAGTTCATTGGCAACCAGAGAGTCATAGGCTTTTTCAGAAATTCTAGTTGCAATCTGCTTCGGGTTTTCAATGCTAACCTCTTCATATCTTCCATATTGGTCCTGAACAAGTATTTTCCCTGGCTGGATTGCAGCGCTTATCTCCCAAAC
>JBBIMS010000266.1:0-3076 GCA_037444285.1 Candidatus Aminicenantota bacterium
CCTTTCACTTCCCGGCTCAGTGATCAGTTTAAAGTCAATTGCAAGTCCCTGAACCACTTCTACCCCGTATGGACCCAATGCGTAAACATCCTCAGTGTTCTCTCGGAAAAAGATCCAGTCAATCCCTTCTGATGGGACCCTGACAGGCCTGACATTGGCAAAAAGGTCAAGTTCCTTTCTTATTGCCACATTAGCACTTTCCACATTGGGCCATGGGTCTCCTGCCTTTGGAGTTGTTGTAGGTCCTTTGAGTAAAACATGACATTTTTTAATTTCTTCGAGGGTATCATCAGGAATCGCCTTGTTCATCTGAGCCCTTCTCTCAATTGTTAGTCCCTCAATAACTCTGAACTCAACCTTTCCTTTTTTTACTTCATCCTTCAAAAGATGCTCGAGGACTCTTTGAGCCTCAGAGGTTATATATGGGCCTATTCCATCTCCGCCAACCACTCCAATTATTATGGGTTTCAGCTTTGAGTAATCGATCCACTCCTCCTCCTTTTTTAGCTTTTCAAACCTTTTGAGCTGGGATTCAAGAATTTTCCCAAAATGCTCCTTTGCTCTTTCAATCTCATCTTTAAATTTTACCTCACTCATTATTCCTCCTCTTTTATTATTTCAAAGAAAAGTATAATCTATGAAACCGAAATAAGTCAAATGATGCAAACCTTTATCCTGATGTCTTAAATCCTTATCAAGAGTCATTTAGGGATGGTTAGGCAGAGATTAGTCTCTTAGTTTTAAAAGGGGTAAGCTACCATCCATTTTGCTTAATTCTGCTTCCCCTTATGAATACTCTTCAGCATTTTCCTCCCCCCTCAGAACTCTGAGAGCTCCTTCTGCAAGGGCGAGAAGTTCGTCTTCCCCTGGATAAACAAAGATTTTTCCAATAAATTCTATCCTTTTCCTCAGATTCTCTACAAGATATTCATCGTGAGCCATTCCACCAGTTATTATGATTCCATCAATTTTACCTTCGAGGACAGTTGCCATTGCACCTGCATCCTTTGCTATCTGATAAATCATTGCATCGACAACCTCTTTCACTTTCTCATCCCCATTTCTCACCCTTTCCATAACCTCCCTGAAGTCCTTCAACCCTATGTATGCATAAATTCCACCCTCTCCAAATAGCATTTTATGGACCTGCTCAAATGTGTATTTCCCTGAAAAACAGAGTTTTGCAAGCTTCATACATGGGACTGTACCCGCTCTCTCCACAGAGAATGGTCCTTCCTCCATTGAATTTGTTATATCAACCATTCGTCCTTTTTTGTGGGCTGAGACAGTTATTCCACTACCAAGATGGATTACAATGAGGTTAACATCGAAATAACTTCTTCCATTCTCCTTTGCCCATCTTTTGGCAACAGCCTTTGTGTTTAATGCATGGGATAAGCTTTCCCTTTCAAGGAGAGGATGGCCTGAATATCTTGCAAGTTTGTCAAGTTCATCAACACTTACAGGATCAACAATATAAGAAGGAATGCCGAATTTCTCAGCTATTTCATAGGCTATAAGCCCACCAAGATTTGATGCATGAAATCCCCTTTTTCCTTCCTCAAGATCTCTGAGCATTGCATGGTTTATGAGGTAAGTCCCGCTCTTTAAAGGTTTGAGAAGACCTCCAATAGCTGAAATTGCAGAGAGCTCGTTTAAATTTAAATTTGCCTCCTTTAATGCATCCATAATTTTCTTTATCCTGAAATCTTTCTGCTCCTTTATGTCTTTCAAAACTTTCAGCTCGTCGTAAGAATGTCTTAATGTTTTGCTCCAGATTTCACTGTTGTTTTTAAAGAGCCCCAGTTTTGTTGATGATGCCCCAGGATTGATCACTAAAATTAAAAAATCCATATTCTCTCCTCTCCAATCTATTCTTCGCTGAAAATGACCCCAAGAGCTATAGAGTTTAACTTGTCACTATCAGATTCATTCCTTGAAGGAATCAGGATTGGAGCTTTTGCTCCAACAATTACATGCCCAACATGGACTTTAGCATAGTAAGTGAATGACTTTCCGAGAAGATTCCCTGCCTCTATATTGGGAACAATCAAAATATCAGCCTCACCTGCAACTTCTGATTTTACTCCTTTCTTTTCCGCTGCTTCCTTTGAAACCGCAAGGTCAAGAGCTAAAGGTCCATCAACAATACATCCCTTTATCTCACCCCTATGATTCATTTTTTTTAGCTCATCAGCATCAACAGTTGCTGGCATAGCGGGATTTACAACTTCAATTGCTGCGAGAATTGCAACCTTTGGATTTTCAAAACCCAGCTTGTGGAAAGCCCAGACAGCATTCTCAACAATCTCCTTTTTTTCTTTAAGTCCTGGAAGGATATTTATTCCACCATCAGACATTCCAACAATCCTTTCCTCCTCAGAGGCAGGGTTCTGGGCGAAAAGAATGTCAGATAGAAGCTTTCCTGTTCTTAGCCCCCTTTCCGAGTCGAGGACAGCTTTCAGGAGAATGTGGGTATGGAGATACCCTTTAAGAATGAAATGAGCTTTCCCATTCCGAACAAGGTCAACTGCTATCCTTGCAGATTCCTCTGGGAATTCAGCGTTTACAATCTCAAAAACATCCTTTTTTATACTCAGCTCATCAACAATCCTATTGATTTTCTCTTTATCCCCTATAAGAATTCCATCTACCAATCCCTCTTCAATTCCTTTGTAAACAGCAAGAACAGTGACCTTATCCTCAGCAGATGGAACAACAATGGTTTTCTTCCCCTTTTTCTTTGCTAAATTGTGAATATCTTTAAATGTCCTTACCATCCTTTCCTCCTGTAATTGAATAACCCATTTCAAAGGCTTTCAAGTTAACATCAACATATTTCTTAGGGACATTCTCCTTAATGACATCTAACCATATATCTTTGCCAATTTTTACAAAGGGAGCAAAGGACCCAAGCATCACAATGTTCATCACCCTTGCATTCCCTAAGGATAATGCAATGCCAAGAGCATCAACAACATAGGTTTTAACCTGGGAACTTATTGTCTCAATTATATTTTCTGGGTATTTTGCAAGACCTGCTGAAACAGGAAGAGGATTAAATCTGTATGTGTTT
>JBBIMS010000267.1:0-3068 GCA_037444285.1 Candidatus Aminicenantota bacterium
AAAAAATTGGACTCGATCTGCCTGAAGAGGTTCAGAATTTTATAGACAAATTGAACAATTTAAGTGTTCCAACCAGGTATCCGGACGAAATTGAAAAACTATTACGAGACTATAAAAAAGAACCAACTGAAAAGGTATTCAGTAAAACAAAGGAGTTATTTCTATGGCTAAAAAAGCAGAAACAATAAAGAAAAAAGTAGGTAAAATCTTGGCAGAATTGCTTAAACAGAGGGGAATTAGTATCTACAAAATAGTCATTTTTGGTTCTTACGCTAAGGGAACACAAAGAGAAAATAGTGATATAGACATAATTGTTGTCTCTCGCGATTTTAGAGATAAAAGTATATTTGAAAGGGTAGAACTTACAAAAGGAATAGGCAGGGAATTAGTGAAGAGAACTAAAAAACCCTTAGATATTATGTATTACTAAGATAAAGAGTGGAAGAAGGGTCATTCTTTGATAATAAATGCAGCAAAGCAAAAGGGAGAAGTCATCCATGGGTAAAACTTACCATGGAAATTTTAGCATGTATATGTGTATTTCAATGGGGAGTAAAGGTTTTTTAGCAATATTTTAGATAGCAAAAGACAGTGAAAAAGACCAAATCCAGCGACAGATTGAAAAAAGACAGAGAGATTGATTAGATGGTCTATAAACTTTATGGGATTAAAAGGAGAAAAAAATAATAGAGGGGGGATAGGAAGATGGACACAAAAAACTATGAAAATTGGTGCCAACCAAAAGAGACAACAAAAATTTTGGTCGAACCAGATTTTACCAATAAGAAATTAATAAAATATATTCAGAAAATGGGCAAAGAATTAATTGGAAACCCTAAAAAGGATATAAAAATTGCTTTTAATTTAATAACGGTATCTTCTCTAATTTCTGAATTTCACCTGGATATAAAACATGTAGAAGGTGAACCGCCTGAAAAAATAAGCTTAAAAAACATAAAAATTATAAATAGAACAATAACTTATGAACAAACATTTCCTGAGATTCCTGATATCTCTATAGATTCTAAAAGATGCAACGCCAGCATTCAAAAAGGTCCATTTTATATAGTCTTTCCCTCACCGGGTCTTTACTGGTTCGAGTTAGAGATAGAATCTACTCCTGATATCATAATCGAAACACGCCAGAGAATGCTTGACGGCAGGGAAGCAAGAGGATGGAGTGAGTATGTGAAAGAGTATAACTGCCCCAAATTAAATTTTCTTAGACAACCTATACTTGTGTTAGACAGTGTTAGTATTTATCAAATAAAATTAAATAGAGCATTGAAGTCATTGACTTGGGTAATTTTAATCCTAACAGGGGTTTTAGTTCTTATAGAGACTATTGATAAATTAATCTTTAGATAAACTTTTAAAACTGATAAAGAATCTGGTAACACTATTTTTATAAATCACAGCGGATTATAATAAATTATGTTGAGATAGAATGGACAAAGGGAGAAGTGAAAAATGAATAAGATCTGTAATTTGTATGGGAATAAAAACTTTAATGAAAAGCATGTTCATTATATTTACAGACACAACGATAGATTCCTTGTAGTAAACAATGTGCCATGTGAAGAGTGTGAGTTCTGCGGTGAACAGTATTTCAAGGCAGAGGTCTTAAAGAAAATTGAAAGAGAGTTTATAGAGATTTATTAGGTAAAAGGCTATTAAAAAATCAGCTAAAACCGATTCTATCTCTTGAAAAGATTCTTTAAAACAAAGAAAACATTCTCCTTTCTTTCCCTCAATCTTCTGTAAAAATAAGGAAGCCAGTGGGTTCCAAAGGGAACATAAACCCTCATTCTATATCCTTCCTGAACTATTCTCTCCTGTGTTTTTGGTCTTATCCCAAAAAGCATCTGGAATTCAAAATCTTCATGACTTTTATTCATCTCCTTTGCCATCTCCTTGATTCTGTTTATGAGATATGTGTCGTGGGTAGCAATTGCTGGATAGTTCCCCTTCTCGAATAGAAGCTCACTGATCTTTAAGAAATTCTCCCTTATTTCCTTCATCTTTTTGAAGGCAATTTCAGGGGGCTCTTTGTATGCTCCTTTGCAAAGCCTTATCCTTGCACCCAATTGATTCAACTCCTTTACATCTTCGTAACTTCTCTTAAGATACGCCTGAATCACTACTCCTACATTTTTGAAATCTTTAAATACATCTTTGAAAAGATCAAGAGTTTTCTGGGTGTAGAAGGAGCCTTCCATATCGATCCTCACAAAATTTCCTTTCTCCTCTGCTTTCTTCGCAATCTTTCTTATGTTTTCAAGACAGAATTTGTAATCAATATCGAGCCCCATCTGGGTAAGTTTTAGAGAAACATTTGAGTTTATCCCTTCCTTTGCAATCACATCAAGAAGCTCAATGTAGGAATTGGTAGCATTTTCAGCCATACTTGCATCCTTAACATTCTCACCAAGGACATCAAGAGTCGCCATTATCCCCTTCTGATTTAGCTTCCTGACTACCTTAACCGCATCTTCAACCCTTTCTCCCGCAACAAATGCCCTTGCAAAATATGTCAAAATACTCATAATGCCTCCCTAAAATCAAATATCAAAATAGATGGTATTTTATTGGATAAAAAAAATCAAGTTTTTGCTCAGGATGAAAAATTAACAAATAGAATAAACACAAAAATCTCTCACAAAATATTCACCTTCAAAAATGAATATCCAGGTATTCAAATTCAAGCATATCTTGAAAATTTTTATCGAAAAGACTCCAGCTATTTGCATCTTTCTCGTCTCTAAGCTATATTTAACAAGGAGGTAAAAGATGAAAAATATATATAAGTTAATAATTTCTCTTGCTATTCCATTACTTGTTGGCTATTTAGGGTCATTATTTACTTCCACATCAGTAAATTCATGGTATTTAACTTTGAAAAAGCCTTCCTTTAACCCTCCCAATTGGATTTTTGCTCCAGTCTGGACATTTCTTTTTATTCTCATTGGTTTGTCTTTCTATTTAATCTGGAGAAAAAGCTACTCAAAGGAGAGGGTGGCTGCTTTTTTCATCTATTTTATCCAGCTATTTTTCAACCTTTTATGGTC
>JBBIMS010000268.1:0-1612 GCA_037444285.1 Candidatus Aminicenantota bacterium
CAAGATCATAAAATTCGAACAGGGAATTTTCTGGAGATTTGAAAAATAAATTATCTCTCCACTTATTAACACTTTCGTTAAAAATAAGCTTATATTTACCGTATATTACAGAAATCCTGCTGGGAAGCTGGAAAACTTCTTCCTGTTCAACAATCTCAGAAAAACAAATTCTCTTTTCCTTCTCTTTGCCCTTTATCAAAGGCATGAGACTCTTTCCATCCAATTTGTAGGAAGTTTCAATTCCAAATTCATCCAATATTGTGGGAACTATATCTATCAATCTTACATTTTCTTTTACTTTTTTACCTCTGAACTTCTGGTAGGGAAATTTGACAATTAAAGGGACTCTTATTACCTCGTTGTAAAGGGAGTGAGCATGAAACCAACCTTTATGGTCAAATATTTCTTCACCATGATCTGAAAGAATTATTATCATTGCTTGATCATATATTTTCTCTTTTTTAAGTTTTTCAAGGAGAGGTTTTATGAGGAGCTCATCTAAAGTCTTTGCTTCTCCTTTGTAAAGAAATCTGATGTTTTCTATCTCCTCCTGATTCATGGGTTTATAAGTTGCCCTTGGCCCACCTATGATCTGATTGAGGTCAATCATTGTCCAGAATAACTCTTTAGGGGGAGGGATTTTTTCTAAAACCTCCTTGGATGGAGTTAAAGGGCTGTGGAATTGCATGGTATGAAGGAAAAGAAAAAAGTTCTTTTCTTTATTTTCCTCAATAAACTCGGATGCATCCTTGTAAAGTGGGGTGCAGGAATCTGGGAGATCTATAATTCCACTACCTTCTTTAAATATGTCAAAACCAATACTGAAACCACAATTGTGGGAAACAAAACCATGACCTGTGAAGGCCCCTGTGAGGTAACCTTTATTTTTTAGAATCTTTGAAATAAAAGGGGTTTCTTTAGAAACCCTTTTGCCTATAGTGGAGATCCCATGATTTATAGGATACAGTCCTGAAAGTATTGAAACATGGGAAGGAAGAGTCCATGGGCTTTGGGTAAATGCATTCTCAAAAACCACAGAGTCTTCCGCAAGTTTATCTAAATTAGGGGTAAGCCAATTTTCTCCACTGTAAACACCCACCATATCCCTTCTCAGAGTATCAAGGGATATTAAAATGATTTTCTTTGTTTTTTCTGGATCTTTGGCTTTAAATATGTGAGGGTTTAACCAGGCTGCGACGACGGAATCTGAATTTTTTCCTTTCTTTTGGGAAGTTTTTAGAATAATTTTAATCTTTTTGGTTCTATTCAATGGAAGCTCCACCCTTTCTTTTACAAATATTCCCTCTGATTCAGAACCTGTATGAAATTCTTTATAAAACAATCTTTTGCTTCCCTTTTCTTCTTGAATGTAAATGGTAAAAACTATTTTTCTTTTTGTCCTCCTGCCTCCAACAGGATAAACCACACAGCCAAAATCCATAAAAGAACCTTTTTCAACTTTAACTTCAAATTCAATTTCAGTTCCAGGAAATGCAAGAATCGAATTCCACACCTGATCCCAGATTTTTATCTGGGTCTTTACTTTGTTTAGAGGTAGAGGACATTTTTTGATGTTATCCCTACGAAGGTTGTCAGCAAGATTGTAATAATC
>JBBIMS010000268.1:1622-3067 GCA_037444285.1 Candidatus Aminicenantota bacterium
ACATGAACAAAAGCTCAAAGATAAAAAAAAGAGCAATAAATAATTTCTCATTTTCACTCCTTAAGTTATAAGCTTTGAGTATAACTCTTCCTGCAATTTTACCATTAATCTCACATCGAATTCAATTAGTTTCTTTCTCCCCTCTTTTACAAATTTTTCTCTTAGTTCCGATCTTTCCATTAATTCAAGTATTTTTTTTGATGCAGTTTCAATATCATGGGGTTTAAAGGTAAAACCATTCACTCCATCCTCCACAAATTCTTGGTTCCCATCAACATCAGTAACAACCATTGGAACTCCAGATGCATATGCCTGGGGAATTACCTGTGGTAAACCTTCCCATAGAGAAGTTAATACAAGTAAATCCACAGTCCTGAATATCTCCTCCACATCCTTTCTCCATCCCAGAAGAGAAAAATCCTCCTTCAATCCCAGTCTCAAAATTTCTTTCTCTATTCTTTCCCTCAACTCCCCATCTCCAATCATCACAAAATGAAGATCATTCCTTCTCGCTTTCAAAATCTTTGCAATCCTAACAAAATCCAGAGGAGCTTTCTGAGGTTTGAAGCAGGCAACCATCCCTATTATTTTCTTACCAATGGGTATACCAAGCTCCTTCTTTTTCTTCTCAATTTCTACATTTGCATTCATGAATTTTTCAATCTCAACTCCACTTCTGATAACCTCTGCTTTCCCTTCCTTTATAATTCCCAGTCTAATACCCTCTTTTAAATTATTTTTTGAAACACAAATAAAGAATGTTGTGATTAATGATGTGATTCTCTCGAGAAAGATAAAAAACCATCTTAAAGGAAAAGGATGAAAAGGACTAAAGCCAAATCCATGAATTGTGTGAATTCTAACTTTAACTCCTGCAAAGAATCCTGCCCATCTTCCAAGAATTCCTGCCTTTGAACTGTGGGTGTGAATTATGCTGGGCTTGATTTTTTTCAGGATAATTGTAAGCTTTATCAGGGCAATTAAATCAAAAAATGGATTTATACTCCTCTTCATCTCCCTTACAAATATCGCTCTTTCTCCAACCATATCAGAAGCGTCCTTATCAAGTATCCCCTCCTCTCCAGAAATCAAAAAGGTCTCAAATTTCGAAGGGTCAAGATGGGAGACACTATACAATGTGTTTTTCTGAGCCCCTCCCAGCTCAAGTTTTGTTATAATATGACATACCCTAATCTTCATAAGTTTTCTTTTACTCCCTCAGCAACCTTCTTCCCAAGAAGGAAAGCCCTCTCCATGGATAGATAATCCCAGCTACCGTATCTTCCTGTTGAGATAATCTTATTCTTTCCAAGAAAGGATAAAATCTTGGGCAAATTTCTACTTCTCCAATTGTCAAAAACAACATAGGCATAGGGAATTTTAATTGTTTCAAAGTATTCAATGTCTTCCTTTTTCTCTATTAGTTTTAGCTTCCTTAAAAGGGC
>JBBIMS010000269.1:0-3052 GCA_037444285.1 Candidatus Aminicenantota bacterium
AATTTCTGCATACCATTGTATTATCTCGTTAAGGACAACTAATGACAACATTTGATTAAAGGAAGAAACATGTTTAATAAAAAATAGTATTGAGCAACTAATCAGCAAATCTGAGCGGCTTGGGACAATAGGCTCTCCTTCTTCTACCAGCGAACTTTCCTTGAGTATTCTTGAAAACTGCTGTAAAGAAAAAATTAGTAGGCGAACTTGCACTTTTTGAATTTTCTCAGGATTGTGCATGGGGCAGATAAAGGAAAGACATATAAAAGGGGGTTTTAGGTGTCGAGAAATAAGCAGCGAAAAAGTAGAGAAAGCAAAAAATAATAATTACTAAACTCTACCTTGAAAAATTCATAAATGAGCGTGTTTGGTGGCTTTTAATGAGCTCCCATTTTAAAAGGTCCGAAATAGAAGAAATGGATAAGGTTTTTAGAAGGCATTTGAAAAGTTAGAAAAGGCACAGCCGAAAATAATTAATGGCGTTATGTAAGTAATTTTCTTGGGTCTGTAATAACTATTAGAGATAAATATTGGGAGAAGGTTAAAGATGCATTTGTGATTCCAGAAGATCCGTTGGAGTTAGAAAAAAGAGGAATCTATTTAAAGAGGAGAAAAATAAAATATGAGTTAATCGATGGAATCCAGAAAAGTTTATTCCCAATTGTGGAAGAGAAAAAATAATGTGTAAAAGACCACTCTTCACTTCACTCAGGTTATGCCTTTGCAAGGCTTATCTTATCCGAAAGGTTCAGCCATTGAAATTTCTAAGAGCGAAATTGCTGTAATTTTAGAAATCTTTCCTTTAGCTTTTAGAAAGCCCTTGAATAAATTAAATACCCAAGAATTCCTGCAATGAGGGTGTTGAGAAAATTTGTTATTTCATTGGGAATATAGCCCTTTTCTTCGAGAAATATTGAGATATAGGATTCCGAAATGTTTGAAATTATTGAAGAGAGAAGAAGGGCAAGGGAAAAGGGCAGGGGTTGAAAGGATAGGTTAAAGATGAGGGAGAAAATAATGAAAATAATTGAGGAGAGAAGACCAAAGATCAAGCCTTCAAGGGATATCCCTCCTGGCTCCCCTTTCCTTACCTCTTTAAAACTTAAAGGTGAAATTGTTTTCTTTCCGTAGGTTTTGCCGAGTTCAGAGGAGACTGTGTCGAAGGCCCCTGCGCATAGGGAAGAATAGAAGGCAACTGAAAAGAGTATTGGATTTTTTGAAAGAAGAGACAGGATTGAGAAAAGAAGAGGGGATAAACCCTTTCCTAAGACATTTTTATAAGACCTTGCTCCTTCATCTCTTTCTTCAATGCCAAGAATTTTTTTCTTTGAATATCCGATTTTTGTTGAAAGGGTTCCAAGGACGAAGAATAGAAGAAGGGAGAGGAAACCTTTGTAAGCTGAGAAAATCCATATTCCAGTTCCTATAAAAATTCCTGAGAGAAATCCAGATATGTTTACACCCTTTATCAGATAGGCTGGAATTGCAAAAATCAGACTAAATAAAAGGGCAAAGGGAGCTCGAGAGAGGATTGTGGGAAGATTCGACTCAACCAGCTGAGGCTCTATTAAATAGAGATAGTAAAGAAAAATTCCTGAGAAGAGAGGTATTGTAAGGTTATCATCTATTCCTATTTTCATTGTTTCAATGAAGGATGCAAAGACAGCAACTATTGCGGGAGCAATAAAGAGGTGATAATTGTTCATGGAGCCATATCTACTTCCAATCCACCATATCAGAAAAACCATGGATATATAGCCAAAAATTAAAGATGAGAAAAAGCCAACCCAGCTCTTCTCTCTATTCCATGGCAATTTTTTCTTTCCCAGGTGAACTCCGGTTAAAGTAGCAACTCCATCACCAAAAGCCATCATACCCCATCCTGCACCTGCTATGTGGAGAGAATTTCTAAAAATTAATATTAGAAGAAAAACCGATATTGGATAAAAAACTATTCCACCAATGCCCCTTTTCTCCCTTTCTCTAAACAAGGTTTTTTCTCCAATCCATCGGAGAAGGGTGAGGTTATTTATGAGAGCAGCAAGGGCACATAGAAGGGCAATCTGCCAGGGTAGCCATCTAAGAAGAAGGGCAAAGAGACCCATTAGAATATGGAGGATCTTCCTTTTATCCTCTGAAAATTTTTCCATAACCTTTCTCCCTCAGCCAATCAAGGGTTATTTTTATTCCTTCCTCAAGACTCTTCCATTTATATCCAAGTTCAGTCTCTGCCTTCTTAGAGCTGTAAGCCCAATTTCTCTTGAAAATCCCTACATCATTGTGGACAAATCTTGGAGGTTTGCCTGAAATTTCAGCAACAAAGAACTGCATTAACCCTAATCCATAACCGATCCAGTATGGTATCTTGAACATTGGAGATTTAGTTCCAGTATAGGAACGAGCAATTTCAAAGACTTTTCTGTTTTCAGCATTCTCACCTCCAAGAATATAAGATTCTCCAAGCTTTCCTTTTTCCCATGCAAGAAAAATTCCATTTACACAATCCTTTACATGGACAAAATTCCAGACCGATTCCCCTTTTCCTAAAATTCCGGGAAGGGAACCATTTAGATGATCAACAATGTTTTTTATTATTATGTTGGAATCCCTTAGCTCACCCTCTCCATAAATAACTCCTGGAAAAACAACTATTACTGGAGTTCCCCATTTAATATATTCTTTAACAAGTATAAAGGCGAAGTATTTGGATCTTTCATAGTGATTGTAAAATTTTCTTCTCTCTTTAAAATCCTCCTCAGTGAAAACTCTGTCCCCTGTAGGACCAGAAACTATAAATGATGACACATAAAGGGTTTTTATGTCCCTCTTTCTCGATATCTCCATTATATTTCTTGTTCCCTCCACATTAATTTCATAATAATCAGGAACCCTTTTAACCCAGCTTTTTACAAGGGCAGAAAGGTGGAATATTCCCTCAACATCCTTTGAAATTTTTATGAGATTTTCCCTGTCTCTTATATCTCCTATAACAATTTCAACATCCTTTGGCAGCTGAGATTTTTTATTTTCATCTCTTACAAGAGCTTTAACA
>JBBIMS010000270.1:0-779 GCA_037444285.1 Candidatus Aminicenantota bacterium
TAACAGATTCCCATGCTCATCTCCTTGACAGATCCTTTGAAAAGGATCTTGAAGAGGTTATGGAAAGAGCAAAAATTTCCAATGTAGGATATATAAATAACTGTGTTGACATTACAGATGATAAAGAGATTGAAGGAGGTATAGAGCTCACAAATAAATATGCAAATGTTTTACTATCTATTGGAGTTCACCCCTTTGATGCAGAGAGCTGGAGTGAAGAGATAGAGAAAAAATTGCTTTCCTTTTCCTCTGATAAATTAACTGCGATAGGAGAAATAGGGGTTGACCCAACTTACGATGTTTCAATCGAAAGCCAGAAAAGGGTATTCAGAGATCAGATTGATATTGCCAAGAAGAGGAATTTGCCAATTGTAATCCATTGCAGACATTTATTCAATGAGGTTTATGAAATTTTAAAGGGAGAAAATTTTTTTATTGGTGGTGTCCTTCACACTTTCTCTGGCACATGGGAAAATGCTGTGAAATTTTTAGATTTGGGCTTCTATATTTCCTTTTCAGGGGTTTTGACCTACTCAAAAAAGGCAAAAAATGTAGCTGTAAAAGCTCCCTTCGATAGAATTATTGTGGAAACTGATTCTCCCTATCTCCCTCCTTTACCCTATAAAGGGCAAAGGAATGAACCTTCTTATATAATAAGAACCATTGAGGAGCTTTCTCGATTGAAGGGATGTTCTATGGAAAAAATCGCTGAAATTACCACAAATAATTTCATTTCTATATTTTTAAATGGAAGAAGAAAAAAATGGAACTAACGGAAA
>JBBIMS010000270.1:808-3037 GCA_037444285.1 Candidatus Aminicenantota bacterium
AACACCTTATTCTTAAAATTACTGAAAACTCACTTCCTCTAAGGGAAGAGCTTAAAACTATTTTTTCTGCAAAGGGGAAAAGGATTAGACCCGCTTTACTTCTTCTCGTAGCAAAACATTATGGAGTTAAAGGGGAAATACCTATTTTATTGGCAGTTGCAATTGAGCTCCTTCACACTGCAAGTCTCCTCCACGACGATGTTGTCGACAACGCAACTTTGAGAAGGGGAAAACCCTCTTTCCATAAATTCTGGGGATCTGATTTAACAGTTCTTCTTGGTGATTATCTTTATGTCAAAGCTGTTCATCTTGTTCTTAAAAGTGCTAATCCTTATATTATAAGAGCTCTTTCAAAATCAGCATCAAAGATGGTTGAAGGAGAGATAGAAGAGATAAAGAAAAGAGGAAATCTTGACCTTAAAATCAATGAATATTTCTCCATTCTTGAAAAGAAGACAGCCTCTCTATTTACAGCTTCTGCAGAGATAGGAGGTTTGTTAGGTAATGCCTCTGAAGCTGAACTTAAAGCTCTTAAAAATTTTGGGAATAACATTGGTATTTCCTTTCAACTCATAGATGACCTCCTGGACATTATTTCTACTGAGGATGAACTGGGAAAACCTACCCTTTCAGATTTAAAAGAAAAGAAACCAACCCTACCCTTCCTCTATCTTCTTAGAAAAGACAAAGGGAATATCAAGGAAAAGATCAGATGGGTTTTTGAAGATGGTGATTTTATAAGGGTTAAAAGGGAAGAAATGGTAGAGCTTGTCCTTAACAATGGCGCTAAGGATTTTACACTGAGGAAAGCAAAACATTTTACAAAAAAAGCCATCGAATCTCTTAAAGTTTTAGAACCATCCCCCTTTGTTGAATCTTTGAATAATCTTGCCAGATATATTGTTTCAAGGAGGAGGTGAATGGGAGTAAAGATTGAAATAAGAAAAGGTGATATAACCACCTTTGAAGGGGACGCAATTGTAAATGCAGCTAATAATCAGCTCTGGATGGGAGGAGGAGTTGCTGGAGCGATAAAAAGGGTCGGAGGGCAGGAGATAGAGAAGGAGGCGGTCTCAAAGGGTCCAATTCCTATTGGAGGCGCTATTTCAACCTCAGCAGGTAAGTTGAGAGTAAAATCTGTTATTCATGCTGCAGTAATGGGAAGGGATCTAAAAACATCAGGAGATTATATAAAGGCTGCAACAATAAACGCCCTCAAAGAAGCTGAAAAGCTGAAATTAAGAACCATTGCCTTCCCAGCCCTTGGAACTGGTGTTGGAGGTTTTCCTTACGAAGAATGTGCAAGAATAATGAAGGAATCAATAGAAGAAATGGAAAAAGAGATTAGCTCTGTCCAAGAGATAGTTTTTTATCTTTTTGATCAAGAAGCCTTTGAGGTATTTAAAAAGGTCTTCAGTAAGAATGAATGAAATTGAGAAAGAAATAAAGTTAAAGATAGATTCTCCAGCAAAAATTTTAAAAAAAATTACTGGATCAGGTTTTCGTCTCTTTAAAAGAAGACATTTTGAAGACAACTTCCTCTTCGATTTCGACAATAAAAGACTTCTATCCAGTGGATGCATTTTGAGGTTAAGGATTCTCAAAGGCAAAGGTATTTTAACCTACAAAGAGCCTTCATCCATTTTTTCTATAACAAAAGTTCGAAATGAAATTGAGACAGATATTGGAGACCCTTCAGCAATATTCCTTATCCTTGAAAAACTTGGTCTGAAAGTTGTTTTCAGGTATCAAAAATACAGAAGGATTTACAAGAAAGGGGGATTAACACTTTCAGTGGATGAGACACCTGTAGGTAATTTCATTGAGCTCGAGGGCTCTGAGGAGGAGATTGTAGCAGAGGCAGAGAACCTGGGCTATTCCCTGTCAGATTTTATAAAAGAGAGTTATATGGAAATTTTTCTCAAAGAAAAAAATGGGGATATGATTTTTAAGTAAGGGTAATTACTGTATGTTCTGTAGTATTTCTTCTTTTTCAATTAATTTTATATTTAGCCTTCCGCTCTCCAGTTCTTTTTTTGCAATTTTGAGGGGGTGTTTCTCCTTTGTTTTTATTAATGGCTTTGAGCCTTTCATAAGTTCTTTTGCTCTCTTTGAAATAATGAGAACTTGCCTAAACTTGCTTTCCAAGCCATTATACTCTTTCACTTCCAAGCCTCCTAATTTATTTTATATCAAAAAAATGAGAAGAGGTCAATAGAGGAGCGTCCC
>JBBIMS010000271.1:0-3022 GCA_037444285.1 Candidatus Aminicenantota bacterium
TTAATGAGCTGAAGGAGATTGTAAGAGAGCTTGCAGAAGCGCAGAAGAGGACAGAGGAGAGGGTTAATGAACTTGCAGAGGCACAGAAGAGGACTGAGGAGAGGCTTAATGAGCTTGCAGAGGCACAGAAGAGAACTGAAATGGAGCTTCAGAGACTTACTGGAGAGCACAGGAAAACGAGGGAAATGCTGGGAGGACTTCAGCACACTGTGGGGTATGTTCTTGAGGACAGAGCCTTTTTGGGATTGCCTCCTCTACTTAAGAAGGATTTTGGCATAGAAGTGATCGAATCTCTTAAGAGGGATTATATAGAGGTATCTCCTGGAAAATACATAGAGGTCAACATAATAGGGAAGGGAAGGAAGGATGGGAGAGAGGTATGGATAATAGGAGATTGCAGGAGTCAGGTAAAGAAGAGGGATGTGGATGAATTTCTGAAGACCCTCAAGCAAATAGAAAATATTCTTTATGGAGAAAAACTTCCTGTAATTGTTACCTATCAAACATCTCCTCCAGTCAGAAATTACATTAAAGAGCATGGACTTAAGCTTTACTTCTCCTACCAGTTCCCTCTGTAATTTTATTCAGTTTTAATTTTTCAATTTTTTCTTGACTACCAGCTTTTTTTTGATAGTATATAAAAGGAGGCTCGAAAATGGGAAGATTGAAAGCTATATTCCTTTCCTTTATAGTTATATTGCTCATTTTCCTATTTGTTGGAATCTCAGTTCCCCAGAAAAGTTACAACCTCTTTGAGACTCCACAAAGATGTGCCCAGTGTCACAGGGATATTTACATGCAGTGGAAACAATCCATGATGTCTCAAGCTTATACCCATCACTGGGATGAAATAGAATATTTCAAACTTGCTCTTCCCCATGCAGAAAAGGATGAAAAGGTGGCAGAGATAAAAGCAGGGTGCAATGGTTGTCACTCACCAATAGCATACTTTGTGGAGGATATTCCTCCAAGACCACCTTCAGAAAATACAAGGGCTAATGAATCTGTTTCCTGCGATGTTTGTCATACAATTTCAGGATTCACAGGAGAAATTCCCTTTAATTTCAACTATGTTCTCTCCCCCGGAGAGATCAAATATGGACCAAGAATGGGAGTATCTTCTCCTCATCATACTACAAAATACCTCGATTTCATAAGAACTCCAGAATTTTGCGGAACATGTCACAATGAAAAGAGTCCCTATGGAGTATGGGTAAAGTCCACCCACCTTGAATGGAAGGAGGGACCATACTCAAAAGAAGGTGTGAGATGTCAGGATTGTCATATGTGGCACACAGAAGGAACATCTGCAACAATGGGGAAAAAAGTTCCTGACATGGCAACTCATTATTTCCCTGGAGGGCATATTCTTCCAAAAATAAAGGGTGTTATTGAAATCAAAATTCATTCTGACTTTCAAGAGTATGAACCAGGAGATAAAGCTATAATAACTGTTCATCTCTACAATGCAAAGGCAGGTCATAAATTACCAACTGGTTCTGTTGAAGAAAGGCAGTTGTGGCTTGAGGTTCACGCAATAGATTCAAAGGGAAATGTTTACACTCTTCCTGTTGATAGAAAAGGATTTGAAGGGGAGGAATATACTATTACTTCCAATAAACCTGCCTATTTTGACATTGGAGAGATAATGGGATTAAAAGATTTCAAAGGTTTGAAGAGGGATGACCTTGAAGAAGGTCACAGGATTTACAGAATTCCTTATTTCGACCCAAAGGGAAGAATGACAATCTGCCAGTGGAATACTGCATCCCTTGGGGTAGATTACAGGATAGGACCAAGGGAGACAAAAGTTGAAACATACACATGGACAATTCCAGAAGAAATCCCTGCTGGAAAAGTTAAAATTGAGGCAAAAATTAAATACAGATTACTCGTAAAATCAGTGGCTGAATTTCTTGGTGTTCCGCCAGATGAGTATGAAACAAAGGAAATAAACTCAGCTGAAACTGAGATAAATATAGTCGATTAGGAGGAGAGAATGAGGATTTTAAAAAGGATAATTATTTTTTCATTTTTATTGTTTCTAATTTCTTCAATTTCCTTTGCAATTCCAGCATTTGCAAGGAAGTATGGTTTTTCATGCGAAGTTTGCCATGCTCCAATCCCCCACCTTAAAGATTTTGGAGAAGAGTTTATGGATAATGGCTATCAAATTCCTGATAAGGAGCCTACAAGAGCTTACAGAGATACTGGAGACCCAATTCTCCTTCTCCAGCGAGAACTCCCCCTTGCAATAAGATTTGATGGTTATCTTAGTTATGAACCAAACTCAGAAATAACTTCTGATATAAGAGCTCCCTATGTTATGAAGATTCTATCTGGAGGGAACATTTCAAAGTCAATATCTTATTACACATATTTTCTTTTAACTGAAGAGGGGAAAGTTGGTCTTGAAGATGGCTATTTATCTTTCAACAATATCTTCAACCTCCCGGTTTCAATAGTCTTCGGTCAGTATAGGGTCTCTGACCCCATAAAGCCTTCTGAGTTGAGGATGACTTTTGAAGATTACAGGATCTACAAATTCAGAGTTGGAGAATCATCAGCCAATCTATCCTATGATAGAGGGATAATGGCAACCCTGGCAACAAAAATAGGGACTGAGATCGTCCTGCAGATTGTAAATGGAAGTGGAATAGATACTCCAGAAGTATTTGACAATGATAATAATAAGAATTTTGCATGGAGGATTGCCCAGAATTTTGATAATTTAAAGATTGGCTTGACAGGATACTGGGGAAAGGAAAAAAAGAGTGGCAATTTTAACAATTTGAGTTATTTAGGACCTGATCTTAAAATTAAAACACCAAGAATAGAAGCCCTTATCCAGTTTCTGCAGAGATGGGACACAAACCCTCTTTTTCAGAAAGAAGGTAAAAAACTAAGGTCGGAAGCCTGGCTTGGTGAAATAATTTTTTCTCCCTATGGTGAGAACGGAAGATTGTTTTTTGTATTTCTTTACAATAGGTTGAGATCCCAGTTCAATCCTATAGATTATCAC
>JBBIMS010000272.1:0-3018 GCA_037444285.1 Candidatus Aminicenantota bacterium
AGATAAAAAATCACTCTCCTCAATCGCCCTTAAAGCCCCTTCCATAAAGCACCTCACTTAAAGTTTAAAACTCAAAGCTTAAATTTAAAATTTTTTTAAAGAATTGTCAAGACAAAAGGGGAAGATACGATTTTCGTATCTAACCATAAATCTTTTTCAGGAAAGGTTTTATACTCATTTTTAATCAAAAAATTCAAGATTAAGATACGGTTTTCGTATCTTTTTAGCTCTAAAGTTCAAGATGATTTTCTTTTATTTTTTCAAATTGATTCCATACATATTGGCTTCAGAAAACATTTCCCAAGAAACCCCTCATCCGAAACTTTAAAATTAGATATTCTGGCATGAAGTTTGAATGAATTTTTATATGAATATGAAATTGAAAAAAGTAAAGAAAAGTCTGAGAGGAGGTGATATTAGAAAGGTAAGAAGTATATTTTATGTATTGGCAAACGGGATAGAGGATTAAAACACTGCCTTAAAGAGGCAGAATTAATTTAATAAGGAGGCAATGGAAATGGAAAGAGAAAAAGAATTAAATGAGAAGAGAAGGAAATTAATGAAGGCAGGGCTTTCTTTACTTGGTGGAGGGCTTGGATTACTCACCCTTTTAAAGAAAAATGCTTTAAATTGCGGAGACTCATGCTTTAGTGGTTGTACAGCACTTTGCATGCGGTGTGTAGGAGGAAATGCAGAAGGTCCGGAAGAGGAACTTTCGAAGTTATGAAGATTTAAATTTCTAATTTTTTAGGAGAAAAAGATGGCTTTAATATTAAATCCTAAGTACAGAATGAGAAATGAGAAAGATAAAATACTAATGTATTCCACTGACTTCTGGGGATTGATGGAAAAACAGCAATTTATACATCCATTATACGCAATTTTGTTGGCCCTTTTTGATGGGGAAAAAGAATTTGAAGAGGTTGAAAGAGAATTCTGCTATATTACTAACAGCTCGCCTTTTGAGGAAGGAAAAAGAGTGGTAGAATATATGCTAAATGTTCTGAAATCTCAATATGGAGATGATTTATTAGTAGAATCATCTTCTCTCAATAGCAAAGAGGTTAGGACATATGATCCAGATGATTTTATTATAAATAGAAAAGATCTTGACTTTAGCAATTTCAGGTTATCAGCACCTTTAGATTTAAACTATAATGTGACATTTCGATGCAACAGGAAGTGTATATACTGTTATGCGGAAAATGAATTCGCTCCAAAAATGGAAGAACTTTCACTGAATAGATTAAAAGAGATTCTGGATGAAGCTGAAAAATTAAAAGTTAATGGTATTATCTTTGCAGGTGGAGAGCCATTTTTAAGAAAAGATTTTTTGGAAATCCTGGAATATACCATTCAAAATGGAATTTCCTATTGTATTTCAACAAAAGCCCATCTAAATAAAGAAGTTTGCAAAAGATTGAAAGAAATAGGAGTAGAAAAAATCCAGGTGAGTATTGACTCAATTGAAAAGGAAGAAGCTAATTTCCTCACTGGTTCAAATGATTTTTATTCGGAGATTTTGGATACTGTAAAAAATTTAGCTAATGAGGGTTTAAAAATAAGAATAAAATCAGTGGTCACTCGATACAATATAAAAGGAATCCCATCTTTAATAACCTTTTTTGCTAAATGGGGAATTTCAAATTTTCAAGCAGTTGCATATGGGAGATCTATTTATAGACACGATGATTCTCTTTTTGCTTCCTTAGAAGAATTAGAAGAATTGAAAGTAAAGCTAAATGAAATAAAGGAAGTGTATAAATTGAATATTTTATATGGAGGATATTCTGAAGATAGCAAAGGTAATGATGTTGAAGAGAAAGAGAAAAAATTCAAAGATAGAGCCATATGCTCGGCTGGTAGATCAAGTCTGAATATTCTCCCGGATGGGAGAGTCAACCTCTGCGAACAGATTCCGAGCAAAGAAGAATTTATTATAGGAGATCTGAAAAATCAATCTCTTCTGGAGATCTGGAATTCTAAAAAATTACTCTCTCACCTTAAGCCAAAAAGAAAGAATTTTAAAAATACAGTATGTTTTGACTGTAAAGAATTTGAGGAATGTAATTGGTTGAAAGGGAGATGTTTTCGGAATGCTTATCATGTCTTTGGTTCTATTTTTGCTCCTGATCCTCGATGCCCCAAGGCTAATGTTGACATTAGATTTTCATAGTAGTATAAAGATTTTAAGGAGAAAGGGAAATGGTAAGTTTTTTAAAATTTATTTTTAGGATTTCTTTTTTGTTGATATTACTAATCTTTATCTTTCAAAAGGATGATTCTGCAAAAGATGAGAAAGCCGTTGCTCTTTTAAGGAAGTCAATCGAGGTTTTAGGAGGGGTGAAGAATATCGAAATATCCAACAATCACAGCTATATTGCGAGAATAAAAAGGGTTGTAATATCTTCTTTCGATCCGCCAAAATATGTTGAATTCACGGAATATTTTTCCCCTCCTGACAAAGTAAGAAGGGATTTTAATGTAAGAATACCACTAAAGTTAGGAAATACTGTGATTAGATCTTTCCATATCTTTAACGGAAATGAAGGGTGGTCAAATGATAATGCAAGGGGCAAAATTTTTAAATATGATAAAGATGATAAAGAGATTGCAAGGTTATCTTCAAAATGGGTAAACATAGATCTTGCAAATTGGTGCTTATCTTTGTTAAAAAGCTCTTATAAATTTAGACTAATTGATGTTGAAACAAAAGGAAAAATTTATATTAAAATTGAAATAGAGGATAAAGACTCTACCAAAGAAGAGTCCCTTTATATAGATAAAGAATCTTTTCTTCCTGCAATAAAAGAGAGTTTTAAAAAACAACAGGGCAAGAGTTGGCAAACTTACTTTGAGGAATATAAAAAGGTAAACAGTGTTTTTGTCCCTTTCAAGGTAAAGGAAATTTATAGATCTAAGGATGAATTTGAGGAATGTGAGGATATCATCGTTGAGTTGAATTGGGGTTCAGATGTGAAAATCGAAGATGAGAAATTTAAGCCTCCTAAACAATGA
>JBBIMS010000273.1:0-1153 GCA_037444285.1 Candidatus Aminicenantota bacterium
GAAAATCGCCTCTTCCAACCTCATCCTCCTAAAAATTCATATAGTTGACTCCAAAGAAGATATTGTATAAAAATTGAATAAAAAAGTAAAACAGAACGAAATAAACACACCTGGGAGAACTGGTTAGAGGACTCATATTACAGATATGAGGTGGAGGGTTTGCTAAAATATGTTGATTTGAAGCCGTATGGACTTCCATGGGAGGATCTCTGGCCAGATTTTTATGCAAAGCTTTTCAATGGGAGAAGAGCAGAGCTTGATCTAAGTGAATTCTCTTTAAGAGCAGGGATTAAATTAAGTTTTTAGTGAAAATGAAGATCGTTTGCTCATACCCTCAGATCCAAAAGAATCTTTCTATTGACAACAAAATTTTGTAGATTTAGGATAAAATTATGAGGGAATTTAATGAGCTTTCGGCTAATTTTCATCTCGGGGAACCAAATATAATTTCTAACTTAATAGTTTTTCCTGTTCATGGAAGATCTTTTCCAGAGCAAACTCCAATTACCCTTGACGATTCAGATGATGGAATCCAGATAGAGGAACTGGCTAACCCTACTGTTATGAATGTAAATATAAGGAATCTAACAGGTTCTGAATTCTTCGGAGGAGAGGGTGAGGAACTCATAGGTGCTCTCCAGCACAGGATTTTTGTGACATCTTTCCTTCTTCCTGGTAGATCTGAAAAGGTTGTTCCAGTAAGTTGTGTTGAGCAAGGAAGATGGGAAGGAGGGAGAGAGTTCCTTTCTGGTTCAACGATTGCCTATCCCAGTTTAAGAGCTCTAACCTCAGGTTCACTCTATCAGAACCTTACAAGGGGGAGAGGATTCCAGGTTGACCAGAATAGCATATGGAAAGAGATAGAGAGGAAGCAGACAACTTTAAAGACTCATTCCAGAACAAGATCCATGCATGATACCTTCGACCAGCTAAAGGATGAAATTACCCATTTCTCTGATTACACACCTTCTGAAGACCAGATTGGATTCATTGCTCTAACAAACAGGAGAATTCTATGCGCAGACATATTCCTCAACCCTGAACTATTCAGAAAATTCATGAAAAAACTCTTGATCAGTTATGCCCTTGATGCAATAGAGGATTCAACAACCCCAGGATCTTTCAACATGGAAAATGGAAAAGAATTTTTCTC
>JBBIMS010000273.1:1188-2210 GCA_037444285.1 Candidatus Aminicenantota bacterium
GCAGGCATTGCTCTGGGTGATGAATGGAGGTTCAAAGAGAGGGGAGTTCTGGGAAAAGCTCTTGTTCACGAAGAAAAAATTTATCATCTTTCTGCATTCCCTTTTCACACTCTTAGAAAATCTTGAAAATAGAGCTTAGGAAATGATCCCCCCAAAAATAGGAAAATTCAAGATAAAATCTTATCTTGGGGGTGGAAGATTCGGCGATGTATACCTTGCTGAGGACACGATAATAAAGGAGGAATTTGCTCTAAAAATTTTCAGATCATCACCTGGAGCCTCTTTCTCCTCTTTTCTCAAAGAGATAAAAACCCTTTATTCTCTTGAGCATCCTTCAATTGTCCGATACTATACAACAGAGATGTTTGAGGGAAAATTGATTCTCGTAACAGAATACATAAAAGGGATCACCCTAAGGAAATATATAGAAGAGAATGCTCCTGTAAGTCTTGAATCTGCAAAAAAGATAATTTCTCCTCTTTGTGATGCCCTTGATTATGCCCATTCAAAAGGGATTGTTCATAGGGATATAAAGCCTGAAAATATAATGATTTGCGAGGATGGAAGGGTTAAATTGATGGATTTTGGACTTGCTAAATTCCTGGAAGGGGAAATGACTCAGAGTATAGCTGGGACACCATCCTATATGGCTCCTGAATGCTGGGCTGGCAAATACTCTCCTGCATCAGATCAGTGGTCCCTTGCTGTTATTTTCTTTGAACTTCTCACAGGAGTGAACCCCTTCTCAGGAAATAATCTTGAGACCATAAGAAAAAAAATCAAGAAATCTTCACCCAGTTGGGGCCTCCTTAAAAATTCTCCCTATGAGTTGGAATATGCTCTAAAAAAAGCCCTTTCAAAGAGACCCTCTGAAAGATTTAAAAATTGTAATTCTTTTCTAAAGGCTATTTTCCATGAAGAAAAGGAGGAGATCTCCTTTATAGAAATGTCAAGAACTCCCCAGAAGATTTCAGAATTTGCCCTTACAGAGGAACAGCTAAAAGCAGTAAAATCGGAAGAGA
>JBBIMS010000273.1:2237-2968 GCA_037444285.1 Candidatus Aminicenantota bacterium
GAGGAGCCGGCACAGGAAAGACCCACACCCTTTGCGCAAGGGTTGCTTATCTAATTAAGGTTAAGGGAGTTGACCCATCGAACATATTTGTGTCTACCTTTACTGTGAAATCATGGAAAGAGATGGAAGGAAAACTCCAGAAAGCACTGAAGGAAAGGGTTAAGGATCTCTGGATTGGAAATTTCCACTATCAGTGTTTCCTCATACTTCAGGCTTATGGAGAGAGGTTGGGGATTAAGGGTGAGCTCAGGATTGTATCAAAGGAGCATCAAAGAAAGATTTTAAAGGATGTCCTTTCAGAAAATATGCTATGGCAAATCACTCCCAAAGAAGCAGATGAACTGATGGAAAGAGGGAGGACATTTGGTCCAAAGTTTCTTCCGAGGAAAGAAAGGGAAGTCTTTGCAATTATTTTAAAAGGATATCTTGAGAAGATGAGAAAGGAAGGAGCTATAGACTACACCGATATTCTCATCCTCACCTGGAAGCTACTCAGAAGGCACAGCGACATAAGAGAAAAATACCAGAAAATTTTCAAGCACATATTAATTGACGAGTATCAGGATTTTAATAGAATTCAGATGGAAATTGTCAAACTCCTTCTCTCTGAAAAGACCTCCTTTTTTGCAACCGGAGACGACGACCAATGCATCTATCAGTGGAGGGGGACAAACCCTGACTTTATAAGAAGATACGACAGATATTTCCCTGACTTTACTCTATTTTATCTC
>JBBIMS010000274.1:0-2966 GCA_037444285.1 Candidatus Aminicenantota bacterium
GATTTCAATTTCGATTTCCCCTACACTGCTGAGTTTTACAATGGTGAAACTGGAGAATGGTATGGGCACAGGGATTACAATCATTCAACATATAACGACATGATAATTCAGTATTTAGTAGGTCTTGTTCCAAGAAATGACAGAATAATTGAAATTGACCCATTAATTCCAGAGAATAAATGGGACTATTTCTGCGTTGATAATCTAACCTATCATAACCACAATTTGACAATTGTTTGGGATAAGCCTGATGGAAAGGATTATTATAATGACAAGGATGAAGGTTTTACCCTCTATGTTGATGGAAAGAAAAGAGCAAATGTTAAAAGTCTTAAAAAAATTTTATACGATTATTCAGAAATTGAAAAGGAGGAGAAATGAAAAGGATTTTATTAATTTTAATCCTCTCTTTTTTATTTTTTTCCAATTCTACCCCCTTCTCACCTGAAGAGTATGATCCTGTCGCAAATCCTAAGGCTGTTGTTAAGGAAGGGGATGTTAGATTCACTGTTCTAACACCTCAGCTTTTAAGAATGGAATGGTCGAAAAATAGAAGATTTGAAGATTCTGCATCCCTTGTTTTTATAAGAAGAAATTTGCCTGTTCCTGAATTTGAATCCTTTAAAAAGGATGGCTGGCTTTTTATTAAGACCAAACATTTACTCCTTAAATACAAAATAGGGAGCGGGAAATTCAGTAAGGAAAATCTTTCAATTGAGTTTACCTTAAATGGCAAAAAGATTCTCTGGTATCCAGGGATGGAAGGTAAGGAGAATCTTAAAGGAACAATAAGAACCCTTGATGGAGTTGAAGGAGAAACAGAGCTTGAGCCAGGGCTTCTTTCGAAGGATGGATGGGTTATAATTGATGATTCAAAAACTCCATTGTTTGACAGAAGTGAATGGCATTGGGTTATTCCAAGAGCGGGAGGAGATTATCAGGACTGGTACTTCTTTGGTTATGGACACGATTATAAAAAGGCTCTCTATGATTTTACTCTTGTTTCTGGTAAGATCCCTCTCCCCCCTCGATTTGCCTTTGGAGCTTGGTGGTCAAGGTATTGGGCATATACTGACCAGGAATTCAAACAACTGGTAAATGAGTTTGAAATTCATGATGTTCCCCTTGATGTCCTTGTCATTGATATGGATTGGCATCTAACTTTTGGGCTTAGATGGGATAAAAAAGTTCTTGATCAAGCGGGGCACATGTTAGGATGGACAGGTTATACATGGAATAAGATTCTATTCCCTGATCCCTCTGGATTCCTTTCCTGGTGCGAGAAAAAGGGTTTAAAAACCCCCTTAAATTTGCATCCTGCATCAGGAGTTCAACCCCACGAGGAGAAATATCCAGAGATGGCAAGGGCAATGGGAATTGACCCTTCCACAAAGAAGTATGTCCCCTTTGACATTACAAACAAAAAGTTCGCAACCAATTACCTCAAGATTCTCCATTATCCCCTTGAGGAGCAGGGTGTTGATTTCTGGTGGCTTGACTGGCAACAGGAGCAAATAACAAAGGTTCCAGGTCTAAACCCTACATGGTGGCTAAACTATGTTCATTTCACTGATATGGAGAGAAGGGGTAAGAGACCTCTCCTTTTCCACAGATGGGGTGGACTTGGAAATCATAGATACCAGATAGGATTCTCAGGGGATACGATTTCTGTCTGGGCATCTCTGGCTTTCCAGCCATACTTTACAGCAACTGCTTCCAATGTTCTTTACGGTTATTGGAGTCATGACATTGGAGGGCACATGCCAGGTAAGGTTTCTCCTGAACTTTACACAAGATGGATACAGTTTGGGGTTTTCAGCCCAATCCTGAGAACCCACACAACAAAAAATCCTGAAGCCGAAAGAAGGATATGGGCATACCCTGTTGACTACTTTCTTGTGATGAGAGATGCTTTCCTTCTCCGATATTCCCTTATTCCCTATATTTATACATACGCCAGAAAAGCCTATGACACAGGAGTTTCCATATGCAGACCAATTTATTATGAATATCCTGAGATTGAGGAAGCATACAAATTCAAAGATCAATATTTCTTCGGAAAAGAGATGATAGTTGCACCTGTGACATCCCCTGAAGATCCCGATTCAATGCTTGCTAAAAAGAAGGTTTGGCTACCAGAAGGGAAATGGATAGAATGGTTCACAGGAGGATTTTTCGAAGGTCCTGGAGTCTTTGAAAGAAGTTTCTCCATTGATGAGATTCCAGTTTATGTAAAAACGGGTTCAATAATTCCAATGCAGCCTAAGATGAGAAACACAGGAGAGAAACCAGTTGATCCATTGATTGTTATGGTTTTCCCTTACGGCTCAGGAGAATTTGAATTATACGAGGATGAAGGAAACACTCTTGGATATAAAAGAGGTGAGTTCACATGGCAAAATATTAGAAACCTTTGGGCAGATGATAATAAAATGAAAATAGAGATATTTCCAGCAGTGGGAGAGTTCAAGGGAATGCTTGAAAAAAGAGGGTATGAGATAAGAATTCCTTTGATTCTTCCGCCTGAAAAAATTTCTTGCAATGGCAGAGAGGTTGCCTATTCAAAGGAAGAAAAAGATATGACATGGAGATACGATGGGAACAAACTAATGACAATAATAAACATTCCAAAATTCCCATTAAAAGAGAAAGTTGAGATCGAAGTTGAGCTTCAAAAAGAAAATGGAGATTTCCTTGAGATTATGAATGGATTCCCCCAAAAAATAAATCGTCTTAAAAGGGGAATGCTTCTTCTCAATACATTATGGCCAAAGGAATGGTCTCCAGACTCCCTGATCGATGCATTTCAGACAGGAAACAGAATAGAAATAAATCCCCAAAACGCAAAGTCTGAATTGAAAAGATTCAAAGAAATCCTTCCCTTGGTTTTAGCAGATGTTAAGAAATTAGAAGAGGCTGGGAGAGAATTGGTTAATAAGGTTCTTGCTCATATGGAGGAAGTTTTT
>JBBIMS010000275.1:0-2960 GCA_037444285.1 Candidatus Aminicenantota bacterium
TCCCATTATTATCAAAGACCTGAATTCTGTTGTTCTTCCTATCTCCTATGTAAATATTGTTCTTTTCATCTATCCAGACAGGTCCGATCTCACCAAACATCAATTCAGGATTTCCTTGAGATATTCCTATTTCAAGTTCCTTTTGAAGGTGAATTTTCTTGGAAAGATCTATCTCCTTCCCCGATATTAAAGAAAAGAATAATAAAACCAAGAAAATCCTTTTCATTTATTCACTCCTTCTAAAGGCTCACTCCATAAATTGAACAATGATCAAAATGGTTGATGGAAGATGGGTTCTTTTCTCTACAGTCTTTTTCCCCTCTTCTGTTTTTAGCCATTTTTTAGCCTTTTCTACTGCATGCTTGTCAAGGCATGGGTTAAGGGATTTTGTGATGTTAAAGCTTTCGATTTCTCCTTTCTTGTTGAGCTTTACTTTTATCTCCACAACACCCTTTATTTTTTCAGGGCATTCTGAAGGATATTCTGAAACAATATTGAAGGATTCTTCGGGTTCTTTACTAAGTTTGAAGGTAACAGTTACAGTAAATACAAGGGATCTTGGTTCTCCTTCAAAGATGTAAGGAGCGTATTTCCATTGTTTTACAGCCTCAATTGCTGCTTTGTCGAGTTCAGGATGGGCGGATCTTAGAACCTTTGCATCAACAACATTCCCTTCTTCATCAGTTGTAGCCTCAAGAATAACTATCCCTTCAATTCCATCCTTTACACAGCTCTCGGGATAAACAGGTTCAACCTTTTTTATAAGTTTTGGTGGAATAAGCCCTTCTTCTAAGGATATAGGCTTTTTTGGCTCTTTTAATTTCTTCTCAGGAACCTTTTCAGATGGGGTTATACATCCTATCACTCCACCAATAATTCCTTGCACAGGCTTAGGTGAAAATCTGAAGGTTGCAAAATATGCTACATCCTTTGAATCTACAAAGCCTATAACAGTGGAGCTTTTCTCGGGGAGAAAGAATTCCACATCCACATAAAATTTGGATGGAATCGTCGCGCCTATGGCTTTATCTTTTACTTCTCTGAAGGGTGGCTCGTATATCTGAAATCTAAACCTTTTTGTCTCCACTTTTGGTTCTGCTGGAATGAGTCTGAAATGGTATTTTTTTCCATTGGATAAAGTTGTCTCAAGATGGGGACCTCTTACACCAAAATATCCTTCCCAATAACCTACCATATAGAGCCCTGTCTTTCCTCTGTACACTTCGGGATCAAAGGAAATCACAAATTCTCCCTCTTTAACCAGCTCAAGCTCTTTAATATTGAAAATGTTCTTGATCTCCTTTTCTTCAGGAGTTTCTTGACCTCCGATATTTGCAGTGAAAAAATAATTTAAATCAGCAGATTCTATTTTCTTTGGAACCCATCTAACATAAACAGATGCCCCTTCTGAAGGTAGAGCCCTGTAGAGTTTGAAGCTAATTCTGATATTCTTTTGCTCTGCAAAAAGAAAAGAGGAAATCCCGATAAAAATTAAGATTTTAAAGATTTTTAATTTCATCTTTCCCTCCTATTTATAGTTATATTCCCTATCAGGCTCAAGCCAGATAATTGACAAATCTGGTTTTTTTGTTTTAAAAATATAAACTTTTGCCCTTCCCCCTCTTATATACGCATTTTCTACAATGGCACTCCCCTCCCTTTTCTCTTCCGTAGGAGTCAATGTCTTCTTTGTATTTTGATAAATTAACAATCCAAGCCCTATTGAAGTTATTATTAACGAGGACACAAAAGCCCAGTGAAAAACCTTAATAATTTTTTTCCTGTTTTCTTTTAAAGCTAATTTTTCATAAATCAGAGGCCACAAGTCTATTTGTTGGAAAGGCCTTTCAGGTGTTTTTATCTCTTCCAATTCAAACTCTTCCCCACACCTTTTACAGGTGAGAAAATGTTTCTCAATAATAATAGCTCTTAAAAATGTCAAAGGAAAAATATTGTAAATAACTTTTAAAATAAAGCAGAGCATTTCAACCTTCCTTTAATAATTTTTTTAACTTCTTACGGGCATTGAAGAGATGAACCCTTACAGTATTTTCAGAGCAATTGATAACATCTCCTATCTCCTTCGCTGTAAATCCCTCAAATGTATGAAGTAGGATAGCTGTTTTTTCCTTAGGATTTAGCCCTTCCAGCAATTCCCATATTTCGTCTCTACTGTTATCAGAAACTTCTCGCTCATCCTTTTTAATCTCTTTAATTTTTTTAAAAAAGAAATTTATTCTTCTTTTTCTGTCGATTGCTCTCTTGTAAGCAATTGAGAGAAGCCAGTTTCTAAAGCTCCTTTCCTTATCAAACTTTTTTAGATTTTGAAAGGCTTGAAGGAAAGCTTCCTGAACTGAATCCTTTGCTTCTTCCATATCCCTTAAAATATTCCAGCTAATTGAAAGAAGGATTGATTGATATTTTCTCACAATCAAACCAAATGCATTCATATTACCCCTCAAGCATTCCTCAATTAAATCTCTATCTTCCATTAATTTTATTTTTTCATATTTTAATACGAACTTAAAATTGAAAACATTTATCAAGGCAATTTTTTTCCTTGACTTTAAAATCCTTTTTTCATAGACTAAATATGAAGTGGGTATTGAGTTTTATTCAAGATTTTAGAAGGGTTCAAATCCCTTCTGTCCACTTCTGAGAGGAGTAAGATGTTCAAGAAAAAGGATGAGCAAAAAGAACCATTTGTTGTGGAGGTTTCCCAGCCTCCAAAGCCTGTGCCATCAACAGGTGAAGAGAGGACATTTATCGGTAAAGGAGTTGTAATAAAGGGTGAGCTATTTTCTGAAGAGGACATGATAATTGAGGGTAGAGTGGAGGGGAAAATTGAGACAAAAAGAACTCTTATTGTGGGTAAGAGCGGAAATATAGAAGCAGAAATTAAAGCGAATGAAGTGAAGATAATGGGAAAGGTCACTGGAGATGTCCACACCACAACAAGA
>JBBIMS010000276.1:0-2938 GCA_037444285.1 Candidatus Aminicenantota bacterium
AATGGATTTCCTATCACTATAACTTTCTCTCCTATATTTGGAAGGTTTTTGCTCGACCTCAAAGGAGTTACAAGTTCTTTTCTGATATTTATTTTTAGAAGGATAAGGTCGTTATTTACATCTTCTGCTAAAACTTCTTTTACCTCATAATCCCCTCTCTTTGATTTAACAAAAATCCTCCAGGCTTTCAGAAGCACATGTCTATTTGTTACAATCAAGCCAGATTCGTTAATAAAAAATCCAGTCCCTATGCCAATTACATTTCCATTTCTGTCAAGGGTTTCAATAGTAACTACAGAATTTGCCACCATACTGACTATTTCAGGAATACTTAAATTTTTTATTTCTGTTCTCACTTTGGATTGTTTTAATATTTCATCAGTTTTTCTCGGCTTGTTCTCTTGAGGTCTCCATCCATACTTTAAATTTAAATAAAAGATAGAAAATAACAATAACCCACCGAAAATGACCAGTAGAATTTTTCTTGTTTTCTCTACCCTTGCTTTTCTAACACTTATGTAGACCATTTTTACCTCCTCCCATTATTTCTTAAAATTTTCCTGTTTTTCCATGAATGCTTTAATAACTAACATCTGAAATTCAGTATGAGGAATAGAATCCACTTCATCCTCCTTATTTCCCATATCTTACAACAAAGAAATTAAAATGTCCAAAATTTTATAAAAAATATACCGAGTAAATCAGAATTTATCATTTTGAAGTCAAGTCTTTATATCTTTATGAAAATTTTTAATCTGTAGAAAATACTCATAATCCCAAGCCAAAGGAGAACATAAGAGATTGCAAAGAGAAGAGAGCCATTCATATTTCCAGCTATTGGAGCAAAGATGTTTTTGAATATCCAGGAGTAAAGGGATAAAGTTTCTCCTGATTTGATCTTTGTCATTATTAGTGTTTTTGTGAGTATTCCAGAAAGGAAGTAAACAGCAATTGGATTGACTCCGAAAATCACAAAGGGGATTCCTATTTTCTTCAGATTGTAAAAATCAAAAATGATGAAACATAGAGAAAGGAAAATATAGGATAGCCCCCCTGTGAAGAGAACATAGGAGCTTGTCCATAGATTTTTATTTATTGGGAAAAAGAGGGAGAAAATATAACCGGAGATCGTTAAAATGATTCCTATTAGAAGCATTCCAAAAAATTTCTCGCTCTCTTTCCTCCTTTCTTTAAGCCATAGACCTGCAAAAATACCCAGCAGAGTAGTAGCAATTGCAGGGAAAGTGCTCAACACTCCCTCTGGATCCCATGTTCCTTGCCATAGCCTTGTTCCTTTAAAAACAATTCTATCTATATAGCTTGCAAGGTTGCCTTCAGGCGACAAATTCCCCGCTCCATATCCAGGAACAGGGATAAGAGTCATGGAGAGATAATATCCGACGAGGATAATTACGGTTAAAATAGCAAGGTTTCTTGGTTTCATTTTTATGAAAAGAATAGCAGAAAAAAAATAGCATAATGAGATTCTTTGAAGGACACCAGGAATCCTTAGTTTTGAAAGTTGGAAGTTGTAAAATGGATAAAGATGGAGAATTAAACCAAGGGCGAATAAAATCAATGACCTTTTTACAATTTTGCCAACTATTTTTGACTCAGATAAACCAATCTCTTTTCTTTTTGAAAGGGAAAGAGTAATTGCAACACCCATGATGAAAAGAAAAAAGGGGAATATAAGATCAGTGGGAGTCCATCCATGCCATTCTGCATGTCTGAGGGGTGGATAAACATACTTCCAGCTACCAGGGTTGTTTACTAAAATCATTCCAGCAATTGTTATTCCTCTAAACACATCAAGGGAAAAAACTCTTTTTTCATTCATATTTGTATTTTATCCTTGTTTTGAGATGAGTCAAGAAATTTGATTTTCTAAGGTCAAAACAATAAAATTTTTTTATGAAGGTTAGAGTAAGATTTGCTCCGAGCCCAACAGGTTATCTCCATGTAGGTGGAGCAAGGACAGCTCTTTTCAACTGGCTCTTTGCAAGGAAGGAGAAAGGTTCCTTTATTCTCAGAATTGAGGACACAGATGTCCAGAGATCTTCAGAAGATATGGTTAGGGGTATACTGGAGGGAATGGAATGGCTCGGTTTAAACTGGGATGAGGGTCCATATTTTCAATCTTCCCGACTCAGCATCTATAGAGAGAAGGCACAAGAATTGGTAGAAGCCGGTAAAGCTTATTATTGCTACTGTCTCCCTGAAGAAATAGAGGAGAGGAGGAAAAAAGTTGAGTCGAAAGGAAAAGTCTGGATTTATGATAGGAGGTGTCTTCATTTATCTGAGAATGAAAGGAAATATTTAAGTTCGAGGGGAAGAAGAGCTATAAGATTTATTGTTCCTGAAGGAAAGACAACCTTCAGGGATGTTGTTCATGGTGAGCTTACTTTTGAAAATATAAACATAGAAGATTTTGTCCTTTTGAAGTCCGACGGTTATCCAACCTATCATCTTTCTGTTGTTGTTGATGATATTGATATGGGAATTACTCATGTTATAAGGGGTGATGACCATCTTTCCAATACTCCAAAACAGATAATGCTTTACAAAGCCTTCAATCGTGATATTCCTGTATTTGCCCATCTCCCCTTGATTCTCGGTCCTGATAGGAAAAAATTGAGCAAGAGACATGGACATACATCTGTGATTCATTTCAGGGAAATGGGTTTTCATCCACTGGCAATGTTCAATTTCCTTGCCCGTCTAAGTTGGTCTCCTGGTGAAGACAAAGATATATTTACAGTTGAGGAGATGATAGAAAGATTTTCCCTTGATTCTATAAGTCATAACAATCCAATTTTTGATTTAAATAAATTGGAGTGGTTAAATTCTAAGATTCTTTCAACATTTCCACCCTCCCTTTTATTCGATGATTTTAAAGAAAACCTAAAGAAAAGGGGTAAATGGAATGAAAGTTTTT
>JBBIMS010000277.1:0-2937 GCA_037444285.1 Candidatus Aminicenantota bacterium
CATCACATTTACTGAATCCTCTTCAGGCTCTGATTCAGCAGTTGCAGGATTGTCTCCCATTTCCTGAAGGAGATCCAGATAATCGGAAAAGGTAAAAAGGTCGGAAGAAGGTGAGGATGTAGAGAAATTTCTTACTATTTTTAAAAATTTTGCTATATTTTGAACCTTCAGGAGATTATCAGGATCCTCCCCCAATCTCTTAAGCCACCCTGTAACATTCAGGAATGTGTAAATAACAGATTCTGCTGTTTCCTTTGGAATTAATTTTGAAAGTTCTGTAAGATCCCTGTAAACTCTTTTTATAATCTCAACCCCCTCTTCACTCAGGGAAAAAGGGATTTTCCCGTCTGCTATAACTTTGAAAAGTTTCCTTAAGGTTGTATTCCTCCTCTTTGCAAAATGAAGACAAATTCCTGCATCCTCACCCGATAGTTCATAAACCTCTGAGGTTGCAAGATGAAGATGGGCAATATTATCCATGGGATCTGTAATGGACTTGATAAAAGAAATTATAGCTTTAATTTCAGGTTTTGAATATAAACCTCTGGAGCCACTGAATCTGTAGGGGATACCTTTTGAAGAAAGGGCTTTTAAATAAGGTTCTGCATCCTGATTCCTCCTGACGAGGATTGCAATCTCTGATGGCTTTACCCCCTCTCTTATTTTCATTTCTATTATCTCAGAAACAGCTTCCGCTTCCTCATCCTCATTGTTCTTATATATGAATTTAACAGGGTTTTCCCCATCCTTTCTTACAGGCTCAAGTTCCTTGGAGAAATTATATTTTGCCTCAAGGCGATTTGGATTGTTGAACTTTATCAATCTATAGGCACATTCGAGAACTGGAGCTACTGACCTGTAATTTTTTTTCAAAACTATTTTTTTTGCTTCGGGATAATAATCTAAGAAGTTCAAAATGTTTGTTATTGCCGCACCTCTAAATTTGTAAATGCTCTGATCATCATCACCAACAACCATTATGTTCCTGTGCTTCTCTGATAACATTCTTAAAAGTTTGAACTGAATGTAATTGGTATCCTGAAATTCATCCACAAGGATGAACTTGTATCTATTCTGTAGGATCTTCAATACAGAAGGCTTTCTCTCAAGAAGCCTTACAAGCAACCATATTTGGTCTTCAAAATCGATCTTTCCTTCCTTCTCCATAAGCTCTTTATACTTCTTCCAAGTTTCAGCCATTTCAAGATGCTTTTCAATCTCTTCTCTATCTGCTTCATCATGACACCCTAAAAGCTTCCTCTTCGCCCATTCAAGATACTCTTCAGGAGTTATATCTTCCTGTTTTGCCCTTTTTATAAAATCCAGAATCTTTTCTATGTGGGATGTTGGATTACCCAAGGGTCTGAAATGTTTCAATGGGAGATCAAAAAGCTTCTCCCTTAAGAATATTGCCTGTCCCATTTCATCAAGAAGTTTGAAATTCAGAGGGAATCCAAGCTCCATAAAGAATTCCTTCAAAATTGTCTCTCCGAAAGAATTGAAAGTGCTTATATGGGAATAGGAATAGGTGTAGGGGACGAGTCTATCCACCCTGTCTTCCATTTCCTTTGCTGCCTTTTCTGTGAATGTCAGGGCAAGAATTTCGTCAGGTTTGCAGATTTTCTTTGTTATGAGGTAGGCTATTCTTCGAGTGATTACAAGAGTTTTACCAGTTCCAGCTCCTGCAACTACAAGGCATGGTCATCCCCCGAATCTGACAGCTTCTTTCTGCTCATCATTAGACCCTCTAAAAGTTCTTCCTCAATCGGAGAGAATTCGAGAGTCCCTTGTTTCATTTCTGAAGTTTTAAATATTCCTCATCAATAATAACAATTATCTCATCAGGATAAACAAGGCCAAGGTCTTTTCTTGCCATCTCCTCAATCGACATTTTATTTTCCCTCAAAACTTTAATCTCCCACTCAAGCCTCACCTTCTTTTCTCTGAGAACCTCAACTTCCTTCTGAATTCTGGAAAGCTCCTTTCTTGAATTTAAAACATCTATTAGCCCCCTTCTTTCAAAAAGGAAAGTCAGGACTAAAATGTAGAGAAAAGAACCAATCAGGAGAATTAAAAACTTTCTCTTACCTTTAAATCTGTCCATTGCTTAATTTTTATCACATTGAAAAATCAAAATCAATAAGGGTTGGACCTTAAAAAAACAAATAAACAAAGCAAAAATTCTAAAGATTAATTCTCTTCCTGCAATTTATCTATTTTCAAATACTCTCTTCTTCTTGAAAATAAGGAACCTTCCTTTTCTGGTTCTCCTTCCCCACCCAGACGCCCAAAAAGAAAGTTGATGTTAGAAGAACCAGAAGAAGAAGAGATTTTCCAATTTCCTTCATACTCACTACCTCCAAAATCTATTTTCCCATACAAATAAAGGAAAATCAATAACTTGTATAAAATTAATGTAGCTTCTAACTAATCTCAAAAAAATTTCATTGGGGAAGACCCTCTTTTATATACTTCTTTACTGTTTCAACAAAAATATCAAGTTCCTCAAGCCTTGTGTAAAGACTCGGGGTAACACGAATTCCGGGAACCTCTTCATGGGTTATTGGTGTCACAACAATTCTGTGCTTCTGGAAAAGAAGGGTTGTAAGTTTGGTTGGTTCTATGCCTTCAATGTAGAAATTGGCAAGGCCGCAGGAATTCATTGGATCAAGCTGAACCCTGAATCCCACATTTGGAAGCTCTAAAAGTCTTTTAGCCCAGTAATCCTTCAGATATCTGAATCTTGCCTCCTTCCTTTTTGAACCAATTCCATTGTGAAAGGCAATTGCTTCATCAATGCCAAGCTCAATGGCATTCTGGTGGGTCCCGATAGCTTCAAACTTCCTGATATCGGAGCTTAGAGGATCGACATAGGGGAAAAGGGGCCATATTTTAGATATTTTTTCTTTTTTCACATATAAAAACCCTGTTCCCTTT
>JBBIMS010000278.1:0-2935 GCA_037444285.1 Candidatus Aminicenantota bacterium
AGCCTTTATCCCATTTTTGTCCCTTCTTTTGAGAATCTTTGTTGATCTTTGTGGAATAGGGATTGTTGTTATTTCTAAGTTCGGAACAAGAAGAATTTGATATTGAGAACCAATTTCTTGAAACTTTTCAAACTTTTCAAGGATTTTAAAATTAATGGCAAAATAGGAGGTTTTAAGGAATATGAGAAAAAATATTCAATATATATCCCTTTTCTCCCTCCTCTTTTTTCTCTTGCTCGGTCAAATTCTTTTGAGTCTACCTTATGGTCAGGAGAAGGTCCAGAAGCCAGGTTTAAAAGGGGAAGGAGTTCTTGAACTTTCCCTGCAAGATTGCATCTTAAAAGCTGTAAAAAACAACCTTACCCTTAAAGCTGAGTTGCTAACGCCTGAAATTTCGGACTGGAATGTTAGAATAGCATCAGAAAAATTTTTCCCTTCATTGAGTGTAAATTATAATGAACAGAACACTCGAACAGCTTCCTATTCCTTTCTTGAAGCCTCAGATGTTGTGGTGACAAAGCAGAATGATTACACCCTTCAGCTAACCCAGAATATTCCAACAGGAGGTTCTTTTTCAGTAAGCCTTTACAATTATGTAAACGACAGCAACAGAAGCTTTCAAACCATAAACCCCCGCTTTGGCTCCACTCTTAGGATGAGTTTTAACCAGCCATTGCTAAAGGATTTTGGTTTAAAGTTCGGTAGAAGGGAAATAATAATTGCAAGCTATAATAAGGAAATTACAGAGGAGAATTTCCAGAAAACTCTTGAAGATATAATATTCAATGTTGAGGTTGCTTACTGGAATCTTGTATACAGCAGAGAAAATCTTAAGGTTCGTCAGCAATCTTTAAAATTAGCCCGTGAACTTCTTGAGAAGAACAAAGCTGAAATAGAAGCAGGGACTCTTCCACCAATAGAACTTCTTGCAGCGGAAAGTGAGGTTAGCACAAGGGAGGCAGATATAATTGAGGCAGAGGCTCTTGTCAAAAGCTATGAAGACCAGCTTAAAACAGTGATTAATCTTTTGGCTGAAATTGGTAATGCAAAAAATATCCAGATTATTCCAATTGATTCTCCTTCCCTTGAGAAAAGAGAAATAAGCTATGAAGAAGCTCTAAATATTGCTTTACAGAAAAGACCTGACCTCCATGCTCTGAGGGTTGACATTAAAAATAAAGAATTCAATTTAAGTTACTCAAAGAATCAGCTTCTTCCAGATCTTCGTTTCCAATTCTCCTACTGGAGCCCTGGAATTTCGGGCGATCAACTGATTTATCTGAATAATAATCCTTTAACAGGAACAATAATCGGCAAGATCCCAGGCAAAAAATCAGATGCTTTAAAGGATGCTCTCAACTCCAAGTTTAAAAATTGGGCTATGGGTCTAACTCTTACTCTTCCAATAAGTAATGTTATTACAAGAGCAAACTATGCCCAGGCATGGCTGAGCCTCGAACAAGCAAGATTAAGGATAAAAGCACAGGAACAGCAGATTGATCTTGAAATAAGTAACGCAGTAAGAGCAGTTGAGACAAATTATCAGAGGGCAAAAGCTTACAGAGCTGCGAGGGAGCTTGCGGAGAAAAAACTTGAAGCTGAGCTTGAAAAATTTAAAGTGGGAATGAGCACCAATTACCTTGTTCTCCAGTATCAGAGAGATTTAGCAAATGCTCAAACAATGGAGCTCAAAGCATTGATTGACTACAATATATCCCTTGCAAACCTTGACAGGGTTATGGGAGTAGGAAGAGAGCGCCGTGGTGTATCAGTTCTCAGCAATGATTAGTTTAATGGCTTTTGTTAGGAAAATAAATAGAAGGAGATAGATAGTAAAATGAAAATAATGGAAAGAATTAAAAGAGCAAGTGCTTTCCAGAAATTTTTGATCGCCATCTTTATTATTCTGGCAATCCTCTTTTTCTGGAGAGTGGGAAAGGCAATTTTCAAGAGTTCTGATCTCAGGGGATTCAGACAACCTGCTGTAGCGGTTGAAATCAGCCCAATAGAAACCGGGTTGATTCGTGATGTAGGGCAATTTTCAGGGACCCTAATTCCAAAATCTCAGTTTGTTGTTGCTCCAAAAGTTTCTGGTAAATTGAAAAAGCTATATGTAAATATTGGAGACAGAGTTTTTCGGGGGCAGATGGTAGCTCAGCTGGATGATGAAGAATATCTCCAGCAGGTTGCTCAAGCTGAAGCTGATTTGAAAGTTGCAAGGGCAAATCTTGAGGAAGCCAGGAATTCTCTTGAGCTTGCAAGAAAGGAATTGGAGAGGGCAGAAACCCTTCACAAGAAAGGTATTCTCTCTGATGCTCAGTTTGACTCAGCCCGTGCCCAATTCCAGGCTCAGGGAGCAAAGTTTAAAGTGGCTGAAGCTCAGGTTGCCAACAGAGAAGCAGCCCTTGAGACTGCAAAGGTCCGTCTTTCCTACACAAAAATAATTGCCACATGGGAGACTGGGAGTGATGTCCGTTATGTTGGAGAAAGATTTGTTGATGAAGGAGCCTTGCTATCTGTTAATACTCCGATAATTTCCATTATTGAAATTCAACCCATAACAGCTGTAATATATGCTACCGATAAAGAATACTTTCGGATCAAAGTGGGACAGAATGTTACTGTAAATTCAAGTGTTTTTCCAGAAAAGAAATTTCAGGGTAAGGTTGTTAGATTGGCTCCTTTACTTAAAGAAACTTCCCGTCAGGCAAGGGTTGAAGTTGATATTGAGAATGAAGAAGGACTCCTTAAACCAGGGATGTTCGTTAATGCAGAGATAGAGTTTGGAAGAAGAGAAAATGCAAAGATTGTTCCTTTTAGCGCTATTGTTTCTCGTGGAAATTCCAAGGGCATCTTTCTTGTAGATAAAGAAAACAAGAAGGCAATTTTTAAACCTGTTAAAATTGGAATAATAGAGGGGGAAAGGGCAGAAATC
>JBBIMS010000279.1:0-2927 GCA_037444285.1 Candidatus Aminicenantota bacterium
TCCTTTTTAGTCTCACTTTTTGCAATTTCAGATCTCTTTTCAGGTAAAACAATTTCCTTATCAGGAAACTTTTCTTTAAAAATTCTCTCAAAAACTCCCCTGTGCTTCTCTTCCTCATTGGAAAGAAAAAGAATTCTATCCTTCAACAAAAAATTGTTAATTCTTTCAGCAATACTCCTGTAAAAATCCCTTGCCTCTACCTCACTCTTTAAGGCTACAAGAAGTAAATCCTCAAGTCTATAGTTAGAAAGTTCCATCATTTCTTTCTCCTTTCATCATATATTCTCTTTTACACTTATGAAAAGGAAATGTCAAGCATCATCATTATTACAAAGCCAAGCATTGCTGAGATCGTTGAAATGTCAGTGTTTCCCGAGCTCTGAGATTCTGGAATTAACTCTTCAATCACAACAAAAATCATTGCTCCAGCTGCAAAGGAGAGGGCAAAAGGTAAAATTGATTTAAAAGTTGAGACAGCTAAAGCTCCGAGAATTCCAGCAATCGGTTCAACAAATGCTGAAAGTTGTCCGAAGAAAAAACTTTTAGAATTGGAAAGTCCGCTTCCCTTAAAGGGCATTGATATGGCAACCCCTTCTGGAAAATTCTGTATTCCAATTCCAAGAGTGAGAATAATAGCTGACTGGATGGTGAAAGAACTTTCTCCACTCGCAAGAGCTCCAAAGGTAACTCCAACCGCAAGACCTTCAGGGATGTTGTGAAGGGTCACTGCTGTAAAAAGAAGAATATTCCTGTTGAAGCCGGTCTTTATTCCCTCTGCGCTCTCAATGGGTAATCCAAGATGCAAATGGGGCAATATCCTGTCAAGAGCCAGAATAAAAAAACTTCCGGCTAAAAAACCTGATGTTGGAATTAACCAGAAATTTTTAAGTCCTTTTGTCATCTCAATAGCAGGGGAAAGAAGGGAGAAAAATGATGCAGAAATCATAATCCCTGCAGAAAAGCCGAGCATCCCGTCAGTTATTTTCTTGCTTGGCTCTTTAAATAAATAAACAACCGATGCTCCAAGAGCAGTCATACCCCATGTGAAAGCAGTTCCCAAAATAGTGTTCAGTAATGGACTTTGGTTAATCAATTTCTATTTTTTAAATTTGTTTAAAAAAACAAATTCTTCAAGAGGTATTCTTGAAGGTCTTTCTTTTTCTGCCTCAATCTGTTTTTCACTCAAATAGGGAGAAATTTTTGAGGAGTGTTTACCCACAATTATTAGTGTAATAAGATTCATATCATCTGGAATTCCAAGAATCTTTTTTACCTCATCAGGATGAAATCCAGCAATAGGATGGGCAACAAGCCCAAGTTCAGTAGCTCTAAGGATCAAAAATGCGCAAGCCATTCCAACATCAAATAAATAATATTCCCTCTCTTTAATGATGCAGTCCATTTCCTTCTTACTAAAAACAGCAATTATCATGGAAGCATCGTAAACCCACTCATTCCCTTTTGAAAGAGTAGAACGAAGCTCCTCCAGCAAAGATCTCTCATAAACAAAGACAAACCTCCATGGTTGATAATTAAAACATGATGGAGCAAGACGAGCGCACTCAGCAAGATCTCTTATCAGTTCTTCATCTATCTCAACAGGATCAAGGGAACGATAGGCTCTCCTCTTTTCAATTGCTTCCTTAACATCCATTTCTTACCTCATAAAATTTATTTTTTGAAAGCCAAAGCAAAGGATTCTTGGGCTCATTTCCTTCCCTGATTTCAAAATAAAGAGCTTTCTCACCCGCAAGCCCTGAGCTTCCGATCTTGGCTATTACCTGTCCTGTTTCGACTTCCATGCCTTTTTTAACAATAACTGTTCCAAGGTAGCCGTAAATAGAATAAACCCTATCCTGATGTTCTATTATCACAACATTCCCGTACCCCTCAAAATAATCCGCAAATATAACCTTTCCCCACCAAACTGCTTTAACATCCTCCTCTAAAGGTGAGAGGACAACCCCAATGTTCTTAACAAATGTATTGTATTTCTTATTCTTTACAAGTCCGAATTTACTAACTACTCTCCCTTCAACTGGCCAGGGAAGAAGGCCTTTCTTCTCACGGATAGAAACAGATTTAATAGGAAATTTTGAAGGTTCGCTCCTGGAAATAGTCTTAGATATTTCCTCTGAAGCCTTCTCCATCTCCTTGAGAAGGGAGAGATATCTATCTCTTTCAAGTCCTATGTTTTCAACAAATTTTTTCTTTTCTCTCTTCTTCCCATTTAATTCAGCCAGTTTAGACTCTTTCAACTTAATTGCTTTTTGGTAATCCAATCTCGCCTTCCTCAGTTCCTCTTCTCCCTTCTTAAGCCTCTTGTATGAAAGTTCCAATTGATTTACTCTTTCCTTGCTTAGATTGGAAATATAAATAATCCTTGTAAGATCTGTAAATGTCAAATTCTTTGGCTTTGTAAGAAGAATTTCTAAGGGATTAAAATATCTAAACATGTAAATCGTGGAAAAAAGGCTCTTTAATCTCTCCTTTTCCCTTTCAAAATCTTTCCTTGCCCTTTCATATTCCTTTTCCTTCTTTTTTGAAAGCTCCAGCATAAGTTTTTCTTTCCCCTTTAAATCTTCTATCTCCTTTTCCATCAAAATGATTTCATAGTCTATTTTCTCAATCTCCTCAAGAGCTCCAAGTTCCTTTCCCCTGAGCTCGTCAAGCCTTTTCTTAATTTTTTCAATTTCTTGTTCCTGGGAAAGAAGAAAAAGAGGGAGAAAGAAAATCATTACTCTCCTTATCATCATTGGCTCCTTAAAATTCTCTTTACTGAGCCAGCAAGGTATAGACTCCCTGTGACAAGTAGAGAATCGGAGGGGGAACAGAGCGACAAAGCTTTCTTGTATGCCTTCTCAAAATCCCTTTCAATTATAAAATCCCTCTTTACACGAGCCCTTTTTGCTATGTTTTCTGGCTCT
>JBBIMS010000280.1:0-2922 GCA_037444285.1 Candidatus Aminicenantota bacterium
AAGAAGGTCCTGAAAGTCGAAGCTGAAATCAGTTGCAGGAGAAAAGGCTTTCATCCTGACTCTCTCAATAGTTCCATCAGGATTAAGGGAAAAAGTTACATAGGCATCAGCCCTTAGCTCCCTTTCATCCCATCTTGCAATAAATGTATCGTATTGCCAGTGTTCAAGCTCTCCAACTAAAGAAGGCGTCTGACTAAACTTTATTCTCAGTTTTTCTCCCGTCCACACTATCTCAACATCCCCATACCAATCGTCCCTGTAAACTCCTGCATAACTTGAAAGGGGTAAAGAGGGCTTGGAAGCCTTATTCCTTTTCTCTTCCGCCTTTTTCTCTTCTTCCTCTATGGATTTTTCCTGTCTCTCCCTATATTTCAAAAATGAAACTATCCAGTCCTTCGAAGGGGCTGATAAATAATAATCTATTATAGAATAAGTAATCGAATTATAAGCATCTGAAGACTCCTGATTGGTAAGAATTGCAATCCCAAGTTTTAAAGATGGAACCATTGTCACCTGAGAAAGAAACCCCGGAAGCCCTCCTGTATGTTGCATAATCTTCATCCCCCTGTAATCACGAACTCCAATTCCAAGTCCATAACCGCTGAAATTAGGCTTGAGTTCAGCTATCTCCTGAGGAGGATCTGTAATAGGTCTGGGAGTCACAATTGATGTTATCTCTTTAAAACTTTTCTCGCTCAAAAGTCTTTTCTCTTTATCCATTCTCCCCTCATCAAGCATTACAATCATCCAGCGAGCCATATCTTCAGCACATGAAATAATCCCTCCAGCAGGATTTATATTATCGTTCAAAAAGGGCTTGACTTCCCTCAAAACTCTATCAACTTTCGCATAAGGAGTTGCAGAATTCTCAAATTTTTTTAGATCAGAAACCCTTGGAGAGCTACACTTTATTCCCAATGGCTTAAATATTCTTTCAGCAACAAAATCCTCCCAGCTGATACCACTAACAGTCTCAACAACCTTTCCAGCCACAAGGAACATCAAATTGTTATAGGCATATGTGCTTCTAAATGAACTTGAAGGAGGGATAAACCTTATTCTTTTAATAATCTCATCCCTGCTATAATTGGAAGATGGCCACCATAAAAGATCCCCTGCTCCAAGCCCAAGTCCGCATCTATGGGAGAGAATATCCTTTACTGTAATTTCCCTTGTAACAAAAGGATCAAACATCTGGAACCAGGGTATGAAATCAACAACCCTTGAATTCCACGAAATTTTCTCCTCATCTACAAGTATCCCAAGGGAAACAGCTGTAAAAAGCTTTGAATTGGATGCAATAGAAAAAAGAGTTTTAGAATCCACTGGAATATTTTCTTTTAAATTCCTAACCCCATAACCCTTTGTAAGTAGAACTTTTCCATCCTTCACAATGGCAAGAGATAAACCGGGAACCTCAAAAGTCTTCATAGCCCTGTTAACAATGCCATCAATGTTAGGAGGGATAGCTTTCTTCTGGGTATCTTTTGCGTTTACTTGAAGCCACAAAAAGAATAAAACCAAAACAATGGAAAAAATTCTTATGTTTTTTCTCATTTCCTCCTCCAGAAAAAAGATTATCTCATAAAGTATCTTAAAATATCAATAAAGTCCGAGCTTAAGAAAGAGCCTTAAATTTGGCCTTAACGAAATTTTAATATATAAAAAATTTGAAGAAAGAGAAATATGTTTGGACATCGAATGAGAAAATTACTTTTAGTTTCATTGGGTTTGTTTTTAATTTCAGGGATTATGCTTTTTCACACCGCTAAGAAATTGGAAGCAAAAATTTACAGCACAATCTCAGGAAGGGTAGTAGCAGAAGATACTGGAAAGGGTGTAAAGGAGGTATTGTAGCTTTGTATCCTTACAATGAGAAAAGAGGGCATCCTCTGCAACCCATTTATAGAGAAACCGATGAGGAAGGAGGTTTCATCTTCCAGAAGCTTCAACCCGGTAAATACTTTCTAACTGTTGATCCACCACCACCTTATTATGGAGATGATGAATATGTATATACTTCCCGATATGACAAAGTAGATACAATTATTTTGGAGAAGGGAGAGGTTGTTTACAACTTTGTAAAGATAGTCAGGGTAGGAGGGAGCATTTCAGGTCGTATTATGAAGAAAGATGGAACTGGACATGCTGGAGCAATGGTTTTTGTGGACTCTCATTTTTGCAAGAAGCACACAGAAACCTCATCTGATGGAAGTTATAAGGTAGAAGGATTGATGCCATCTGAAGATTACGAAGTAGAAGCTGTTATAAAGGAAGGAGAGCATATTCTTTATCACAATAAATGGAGGAAAACAAGAAAGGGTGTAAGAATTGAGGCGAAAAAGGAGACAAAGGATATAAACTTAATAATAGATTTGGAAGATCCTACTGGAGTAGAGGGAACTGTAATCACATCAGATGGAAAACCATTGGAAGGTGCTGGAATTGGAGTAGAGATATCGGAGAGTGAGGATATAGTTGCAGGAGGCTCGACTTACACAGATGGAGAGGGAAAATATTCGTTGACAGGCTTGGTTTCTGGTCATGCCTTTGTAGGAGCTACTTATATAACTGGAGAGGGAGTTCATTCAAAAACATTTTATCAACGGAAGAGTGTATACATACCAAAGGGGGAAAAGGTCAGAGTAGATTTTGTATTTGATCTTCAAAAGGAGGGTATAAAAAAAGAAAATTTTTTTCAAAAAAATCAATCCACAGATGAAGGACTCTCCACAAATTTTACCTTCGCTTCTTTAAAAGGGCTAATAAAAGAAATACGCTATGATGAAGGATGTTTAGACATACTGCCAAAGGGCTACTTGTCACAAATAATCCAAAGTGCATATTGGAAAGCCATACAAAGAGCAAATAACAATTTGAGTAAAGGAGGTGTATGGGATGGTCCAAATAAGAAGTGCTTAT
>JBBIMS010000281.1:0-2914 GCA_037444285.1 Candidatus Aminicenantota bacterium
TATGAAATAGTACTCATTGCCTCACAGAATTTTCTATATGAAAATTCTCTCTTGCCTTCGACTTCATGCTCAACATCTTGAATAGTTTGTTTTGCAACCTCAATATCTCCTCTTTCAACTTCACAGGGTTCAGTGTCAATTTGACAATTATAGCTGATATGCCTTAAAATGAAGTCTAATGGATACAATGGATTTTTTTAAGGGAGAAAAGGTTTTTTATCCTTCTCATGGTATAAGTGTGATAGAGGATATAATAGAAAAGGAATTTGAGGGGAGGCTTATAAAATTTTATCACTTGAAGTTACTTTCCAATTACTCTTCTGTTTTTGTTCCAGTCTCAGAGGCTAAAGAAATAGGTGTGAGAAAAATCATGTCGGAGAAGGAGGCATCCAATATTCTTTCTTTAATTGAGAGTATGGAGGTGAACCTTAACTCTGAATGGAAGTGCAGGTATAGGGAGAACGAAGTTCTCTTAAGATCGGGAGACCCGAAAGGTCTAATATTTGTTCTGAAAAATTTGTATTTTTTAAGTAAGAAGAAGAACCTTTCCTTTAGAGAGAAAGAAATGATGAGAAAGGCAAAGGAGCTTCTTGCAGCAGAGATAGCAGAGGCTAAAAGATGGACATATCAGAAAGCCTATGAAAGGATTGAGATTGCTCTGAAAAAATCTTTAAAACCCCTTCAAAATATTTAATATCAATGAAAATCCTGATTGTCCTTTTTTTTGTTCTACTATTATTGAGTTCTTTTTTCTCTGCTTCAGAAACTGCCTTTCTTAGCATTGACAGATTGAGGATAAAATTTCTTGAAAAGAAAGGGGATAAAAAGGCAAAAAAGATTAAATCAATTTTGAACTTTCCAGAGACTTTTCTCTCAACAATTCTTGTGGGAAATAATCTTGTGAATATTGCCCTTGCTTCTGTTTCGGTTCTGATATTTACAAGTTTTCAACTGAGGAGAGAAGAGGCAATCCTTTACTCAACAATCTTTACAACAATTATGGTTCTTATATTTGGGGAGATTTTTCCAAAGACATTTGCTGCATACCATCCTGATAAGGTTGCAAGAATTAATTTTTTACCTTTCAGATTTTTTATGTTCATTCTTTACCCCATCACGCAACTTTTAAGCTATCTATCAAGGAGCTTTTTGAAAATCTTCGCTGGCAGGAAGTTCTCTACATTGCAAAAGATTGATGTGGAAGAAGAATTTGAGTTTATCCTAAGGGAAAACCCTTGGAGAGAAATGATTCCAAAGGAGAGGAAGGAGATGCTGGAAAGAGTATTTGATATGAAGCATATTCTTGTGAAGGAGGTAATGATCCCAAGAGTTAAAGTTGTGGGAATAAAGATTGATGCAAAAATTCAAGAGATAATAGAGCTGATAAAAGAGAGTGAATTTTCAAGATATCCTGTTTATGAAGATTCCCTTGATAACATCAAAGGAATAGTCCACTCAAAGGACATTCTGAACTGGCTTGAAGACCCTTCTTTTTCAATAAAAAAAATATTAAGGGAAGCATACTTTGTTCCTGATTCAGCCCTCGCTGAAGAGGTGCTCAAAGGAATGAGAAAGAGAAAGACCCACATGGCAATTGTCACTGATGAATGGGGAGGGATGGTAGGAATTGTTACCCTTGAAGATATTCTTGAAGAACTTGTGGGTGAGATTCAGGATGAATATGATGAGGAAGAGGAGGGTATAAAGAAAATATCTGATAATGAATATTTAGTGTCTGGCTCAGTATCTGTGAAGTCTATACGGAAAAGATTGGGGATTGATATACCCGAGAAAAGTAGCTATGTTACCCTTGCAGGATTTATAATGTCAATAATGGAGAGAATCCCTTCAAAATCGGATGTTTTGGAGTTTGGAAATGTAAGATTTATAATTGAGGAGATGTCAAGGTATCAAATAGAGAAGGTAAGAGTGTTGGTGGAAAGGGAAAATGAAGATAGTAGCAACCAATAAAAAGGGCTATAGTGACTATGATATAGTTGAAACTATAGAAGCTGGAATTTCTCTCTTAGGGAATGAGGTTAAATCTCTGAGAATGGGAATGGTCAATATAAAGGACAGTTATGCAGTGGTAAGGAATGGAGAGGTATTTCTTTTGAATCTCCACATAAGTCCATATCCTTACTCCTCTCCCTTTATTAAATATGACCCTGAGAGGGAAAGAAAACTTCTACTTCATAAAAACGAAATAAGAAAGCTTTATGGGAAGGTTAGAGAAAGGGGATTGACTTTGATCCCTCTTGAGATTTATTTTAACGACAGGGGAAAGGTTAAGGTAAAACTTGCCCTAGCAAAAGGTAGAAAGAAATGGGAAAAGAGGGAAGTAATAAAGGAAAGGGAGATTAGAAGAGAGATAGGAAGGGAGCTTAAAAAAAGATTTAAGTAAATAAAAATTTATAAAGATGTTCAATCCTTTAGAACATCAATTATTTTTTCAGGTTCTTTGATCAATCCCTTTTCAACGAAATAGAGCAGAATGTTTTTATAAATTTTTTTCTCAAGAGGGGAAAGTTTCTCCAAATGACTTATAATTGTTTCCTTATCTGCTCTTAAAGCTGGTCCTGTGACCCCTTCCCAGCCCAATTTCTTTGCTGAAAGAAGGGAATTAACCGAGAGGATAAGGAGAAGGTTTTTCGCAACATCTTCCTCTATACCTGCTTCCTTTGATTTTTCCAGTGCCAGTACGTAGAGAATTGATACAAGGTTTGAAGCTATTGAACAGCCTAAATGGTAAAGAATTTTGTCTTTCTTTATCTCTATTAATTTCCCTTTCAAGTCTTCAACTATTTTTATGCATTTTTCAAGGGCTTTTTCATCTCCTTCCCATCCAAAATACACTCCTTTAGGAATCTTTGTTTTTTTATTAGAAAAGGGGAAAACGGGATGGAGGGACCCT
>JBBIMS010000282.1:0-1796 GCA_037444285.1 Candidatus Aminicenantota bacterium
CTATAATCAAGACCTGAAATTAGAACAAGGAGAAAAGTGAGATAGTAAAAAGGAATAAGAAAAGGTAAATTTCTTGAAAAAGCATTACTTAGAAGAACAAGACCGGCTGTAATTGCCTCGGCTCCAGTTGTTATTTTGCCCCATATTGAAGGAGAAAAAGTTTTTATGTTGTAAAAAATCCTTAGAAAAAGAGCTCCTGATGATATTATAAAATCACGGGCTAAAACCGCAAAAACAAGCCATTTAGGTATTGTGTTGAAGCTGGCGATTTCTGGAAATGAAAGAATTATAAAGGTTGAAAGCATCAAGATCTTATCTGAAGCTGGGTCAAGGATTGCACCAAGAGAACTTCTCTGATTAAATTTTCTCGCAATAAATCCATCAAGCCCGTCAGTGAGGGCGGCAACAGAGAAAACAATAAAACTTAATTTGAAATCCCCATTTAGAATAAAGAATATAAGAATAGGGACAAGTATGAAACGAAGAAGTGTAATTTTTGTTGCTAAAGTTAAACTCATTTTAAACGAGGAGGAAGGAGAAATGCTCCTTCCTCCTTTTTCTCTCATAAATTTTATTTACTCTAATTTCCCTGCCTTTGCAACAAACTGATCCTTAAGCTGAACAACAGCTTGCTCGGTTGCCTCACCAAGTATTGTCTCCCTGAAGTCAGAAGACTGCATATCAATCACCATTCCTCCACCACCACCTCTTCCGCTGAGGAGTCCACCGAGAAGAAGCCCTGATCTTTTTGATTCACCAGTCCCTTTTGCAACAGCCACAATCTCTCCTGTGTCAACATCTATCATTCTTGCATTTATAACAACCTTAGCTTTTGTCTTCTTTGTTCCTATTGCTCCAAGACCCAAACTCCTTGACCATGCACCTCCTCCAATACCAACCTTTTTTGTGTCCATTCCAAAAGTTGTGATTGAACCAATTATTATGTATTTAACGCCAAGAATTTTCCCTATTTTAGCAGCAGTCTCTGGATTTGCTCTATCAGATGTTGAAAAATCCTGTTCTGCAAGGATCTTATCAAGGGCTTTTCTTTCGATAACTCTATAAGTTCCATCATTTACAAGTTCTGTAACCAGCATATCGGATATACCTTTACCTATATCCCAGTCCCATTCCCACCATTTGTGAACTGCAGCAAAGTCAAAATCGAAAACTGCAACCCTTGGCCCCTTTGCAAGAGAAAGAGCAGGGAGAACCATGAGAATTGTAAGAAAAGTTGAAAAGATTCTTTTAAAAAGTTTCATACTTGAACCTCCTTTTATAATATACTTCTTTTTTTTATCTAATGCAAAATATAAACCCTCTGAAGAAGAGAATTGGCATCATCTGTCTTTCCCTTATATAGTAACTCCTCAGTCTTTGTGGGCGAAAAGGGGATTCTCTTCTCTCAAGGTAAGTCTCCCTCCATCCGTAATACCCATAAACATCCCGCCAACCCTCATACTTATAAACACTTCTCCAGTTTTCATACTTGTAAACAGATTTCCAACCATGATAACCATAAAAATCTCGCCAGTTTCCTTTTTTGTAGCTGTAATAATCTCCTGTTAATGGAGAAAGGACAATGGAAAGAAAAATTGATAGAAAAATTAATCTTTTCATTTTAAACCTCCAGAATATTCTATATCAAGAAATATGCCATTTTGAAAAGCCCATCTGCAAAAGAGTTTTTCTTAAGACTATGTCCTATTTTTAAAACCATTGTCCTATTTAAGTTAATGCAATACTGACAGTAATGCCAATATCACTGAAAATATATGGAGAAGTGAAAAGGTTTT
>JBBIMS010000282.1:1812-2909 GCA_037444285.1 Candidatus Aminicenantota bacterium
TTCGGCTGGCTCTCGGGAAATAGGGTTATTAGGAAGGAGGTTATAAGGAGGGGTTATCTATTCTTTCTCTGAAACCTTTTCTCCCTGAAATGACGCATCCTCTCCTGTGCAATGGTGGACTTTATCTCCGCGAGCTTTTTAAGTTGTTCTGGAGTGAGCTCTTTCTTTATCTGATTTGTCATGAGGAATATGCTCTTGTGGATTTCAGCTTTAATCTTATAAATTTCGTCAATTTTTTTGAGGAATTCTGCTTCCTTCCCATCAAGCCCTTTGAGCTCAAGCTCCGCCTTCCTCCAAGCTGCTCTGAGGTCAATAAGTTTCTTCTCAGTATCAGTGAAGATCTTATCAATCTTCCCTATCTGTTCATCAGTTAGGTTCAGTTCCTTAACAAAACGAGAGTTCTTCCACCACCTTCCAAATCTCTCAAAACCATCAAAGGGAACTGGTCCCATTGGACCATCTCCCATAGGTCCCATAAACTCCATATCATTTTCAGAGCTCATGGGAGAAATTGGCTCCTCTTTCCATCCAGAGGAAAGAAGGAGGGAAGAAACAGCCAATAAAGAAACTAAAAGTAAAATGCTCCTTCGCATTTTTTATCCTCCTTTATTTTATTCATTTCCATTTTTGATTTGATTATAGAGATCAAGCTCTTCATTGGTAACCCATACAACCTCTGATTCGTAATAGCTTGGCTCATTCTCAATCAAAGCATATGCATCTTCCCAGACATCTTCAACAAAAACATCCTTTTGGAAAAAGGATGATTTCAAAAACAAAATCATTGCAAAAACAAGGAAAATTCCAGCTATGCTTGAAAAAATTACCTTTATCCTTTTCCTTCTTTTGTATCTTGGTAGAGTTACTTTCCAGAATCTCTCTATAAAATCTCCCTTTGGTTCTATCATTTCATAGTTCTCCTTGTAAATCATTTTTTTCCTCCCCAATCATTTTTTTTAATTTCAGGATACCTCTGTGGACATAAGTTTTTACTGCTCCAATAGAGGCATCCATCAACTTTCAAGCCTCTTCGTAGGAGTATCCTTCATATTTAATCAATTGAATAGCTACCCTCTCCTTTGGCTTAAGCTTGCTTA
>JBBIMS010000283.1:0-2826 GCA_037444285.1 Candidatus Aminicenantota bacterium
CCCTTTTTCATGTTATTTTTTCTCATGGCGGTTCCTCCTTTTATTAAATTTTTTTACCTTTTATTTTACAAAAGAGAACCGCCGCCTTAAAGTTTTTACACACCTTTTGATTATATCTATGAATCCGCAGGTAGCTTTGTTAATGATTTTTACATCTATTTCTTTCTTTAACTCATTCCATAATTTTAGATATAAACTGGTTTCATAATCAAAAAAATCTCCAACTTTCTCTTTATCTACAAAAATTGCAATATCAATATCCTTATAATCTTCTCTTTCCAGGAAAGAACCGTAGAGATAAGCAAATATTATTTCCTGACTTTCTAAAAGAATGTTCTTTATTTTTTTTAATTATTTGTTTGTCCATACATTTTTATTATAATCAAATCCCTATTCAGCCTCAAGCAAGGAAGGTGAACGGGATGCAAAAATTTTTAAAGCAAAAAATCATCTAAATCTTCAAATTGTATTTTATTTCTTTTAGCTTGTTCCTTATCTCTTCTTCAGCTTCAGAAAGGGAAATAAAGTCCTTTTCAAAAATTTTCCTTTCCTCCATTATCCTCATCTTATATCTTGTTCTACAAAATTTTATTTTTATGGAGACATTGAATAACTTCTGGGGAAAGGAAAGATAGGGGAAGAAATTCTCTTCAAGAAATATCTCGTTCCATTTATTCCTTTCAAGAGGAAACCACCATATAGCTTCAGCAGGTGGGTTCATGGAATCAGAGACTCTTACCTCAAGACCTATGTCCTCTGCTCTCCTTTCTGCATTTAGAAAGATTCTACCTTTTATTCCTCCAATCTCTTCTATTTTCAACTTTGCTCCTGATTTTAGAAGAGCCATGGGAAGAATTCCACTTTTTTTAATTGTGTCTGAGAAGAAGCCAAGGGGGTGACTAATTTCATTTTTTAAGAAAATTCCAACCATAACTTCAGAATAAGGGAGGGTAAGAGAAGGGATTGTCCATTTTCCATTTTTAGAGGATATGATCTGTTTTGATACTTCCTGAATATATGTTCCAAGAAAACTTTTCCTCTGGGCAAACCATACCACTTCCATCTGGTCGGTAGAAATTTCCTTTCCTGAGAAATTTTCAAGGGAGATCTCACAGGATGAGAATTCAAAATGTGAAGAAGAGCACGAAATTAAAATAAAAGAAATTGAAAAGATTGGAATCACCTTGATTAAATTCATTATTTTATCAATAAAAATTACTCTCCTATTACCTTTACAAGAACTCTTTTCTTGCGTTGACCGTCAAATTCTCCATAGAAAATTTGCTCCCATGGTCCAAGATCAAGTTTTCCGTTGGTTATGGCAACAACAACTTCCCTTCCCATTATTGTCCTTTTTAAATGAGCATCTGCATTGGTCTCACCAGTAAGATTATGCCTGTATTTTGAGATTTCCGATGGAGCAAGTTTCTCAAGCCAATTTTCAAAGTCATAGAGCAGCCCAGATTCATCATCATTTATGAAAACTGAGGCTGTTATATGCATTGCATTCACTAAACAGAGTCCCTCCTTCACTCCACTTTTCCTCACAATTTCCTGAACTCTATCAGTAATGTTTATAAATTCTCTTTTACTCTTTGTGTTAAACCATAAATATTCTGTGAAAGATTTCATCTCTTTCCAAGAATTTCGTCGACGAGAGGTTTTGCATCGTAAACTTTGATAAGAGCTTCAATAATTCCCTGAGAATGAACCATTACAGAGCGAGCTATCTCTTCTGTGTAGACAAAATTGTTGGGAAGGGACTGTATGTTACCATCGAAAAGAACTCCAACAAGCTCTCCTTTCCTGTTTACAACAGGCGAGCCAGAATTTCCTCCTATTGAGTCACAGGTTGCAACAAAGTTCAAAGGAGTGTTGAGGTTGAGAGCAGATTTTCTTTTGATAAAAGAAGGAGGAAGTTCATAGGGTGGCTTGTTCCCAAATTTGTTTGCCCTTTCGTAAAGACCTTTGAAGGTTGTGTAATAAGGGATCTTTTTACCATTTTCCACATATCCCTTCACAACTCCGAAGCTCAATCTCAATGTTCCCGTTGCATCTGGAGGAATTGATGTTCCCTTTAATTTAAATAGCGCCTGGGCAATAAGGGCACCATTCTTTATTACAACTGCATCAACCTCCTTCTCGTATATTGACCTTAAACCCCTGGAGAGGGGATCGAAAAGGAGAGCAAGTTTAATCATTGGATCTTCTGATTTATAAATATCCTCAGCAGTTCCCTCTATATATCTTTTTCTTTCCTCTAAATCCTTAAGTTTTGTTCCCTTAACGAGTTCCTCTGCAACTTCTGCAGGAGTTCTATTCCCCAATAGAAGTTTAACCTCCCAGACATTCCCCAGCTCCTCTTTTAGCTGGGAAAGGGAATCTGACAATTTTAAAATTTCAAATTCATCGTAAATTGGAGCAGGAGAAAGAAGGAATCTTTTTATTGAGGGAAGATTTGCATCAGTGAATTCTGTGAGCCTCTTATCATTCGGTTTCTCCCTTTCAAGGACAAGTCTTACAAGATTTCTCGCAATGTTGAAATAAACAGTGTTGAAAGCATAGGCTCTTTCAAAGTAAAGGAGAGGCTTATAAATGGAAGCATACCTTTTCTGGGCTTCAGCAATCTCATCCCATGCCTTTCCAAACTCTTTCTCCATCTCAGGGTCTTTCTTTATAAGTTCTCTTATCTGTGCTTCCTCTCTTGCTTTCTTTTCCATAAGTTTTTTATCGAGGAGGCCTGACTGATATCCTGTGATTGCTTTGAGGCTATTCTCAATCCCGAAAAGTGTCCTCAGGGCAATTCTTGCTTGCTCCTCTCCCCTC
>JBBIMS010000284.1:0-2800 GCA_037444285.1 Candidatus Aminicenantota bacterium
TTGAATTTTATTAAAAATAAAATTAGTCTTTTCACTTTTACTTTTTTGATTAAAATAATAAATTAACTTTTCTCATCTTTCAAGATATGATTTTAGGATTATATTTGTCGATAAGAAATCTCATTTAATTTCTTTCCAGTTTTCAATTTTGTATCGAATGATCTTAATTTCTCCTGTTTCCTCTTTTGTTGAGACTGTATAAATATATCCATTTTTTATAAGATCAATTTTGAAATCCAATGACAATTTATACAAATATTCTCCTTTTGCGTTAAATATTTCATAAGTAAAAGGCTTTTCTTCCTCTGTTAGAGGTTTAAATCTTTCCACATATATTCTTCCCTTTTCATCTGATAGTAAATTTGAGCAAAAAGGTCTTGTCTTAGAAAATGTTGCATGTTTCATTAGCAGCTTACGGATGTCCTCGTCTTTTTCCATTGAAAGGGCGATTTCCTTTTCCCTTTGAGATACTTTCGGACTCTTTTCCTCTTTTAAAATCCTCAATAAAATATCACCTTCTTTTGAAAGCAAAATAATCTCATACCGCATAGAGTTCATTAAGACAAGATTATCTTTTGGGATATTTGTAAAGTATAAGTGAGTCAAATAAGGATGTTCATAAAAAAGGTTTCCTTTCATTCCTTTTCTTTCGAATGGAACCATTTTGAGATGAAAAGTTTTATAGAAAATCTTTTCCACTTTACCTTCTGGATTTAATCTGGCGAAATTTATATCTCTATTTAAAAAATTTTCGGAATCAGATTCATCAAAGGTTGTATAAATGTAGTCTTTTTCATCTACATAGAACTTTCTAATAAAGGGCTGTTCTACAATAAAATCCTTCTTATAATCCCCCTCATCGCTGAATACCGTCATTTTTGCTCTCTGGAGGTCGTAGACATATAGATCTCCGCTGGCACTAATGCAAAAACTCTGGGGGATTACGAACTCGCCCGGACCCTCCCCTTTCCTTCCTATTTCTCTCACTAATTTCCCTTTCAGGTCATAAACTTTAATTTTAGCCATTTTAGAGTCAAGCACATAAATGTATTTATTGCTGACCTCAATTCCGTTAACTGAGAAAAATAAATATTGACCTTTTGTCTCCTCTCCCAATATCAAATCCCTCTTCAATTTTAAATTGAGATTGCCATGAATGGGACTCTTCGGACTTTTTATAATTCTGGAGTTTTCAGAAAATAATAATTCCGTCATCAGAAGAATTAAAAAGAAAAATGTTGGATTTCTTTTCCTAAATTTCATTTTTCACCTCATAAAAATTTTATTACATTGAGAAGAAAAAGGAAACTTTGCCTTATCTGTGGAGGAATTCTTTCTTAAAACTCTTGCTTGATTTTCCAGATTTGTTAGCAAGATTCACTATCATAACTTTTCAATTCTTTTTCATAATGCGGAAATAAGGAATTTCAATTTTATCTGATAAAACCCTCTTTTCGACTTTCAACTTTTCTGAAAGCTTCAAAGCAATCTCCTCATCGAAGCAGACAATTTTCATTTCCTTATCTAATTTAAAACCCTTAAAAAATAGTTCTTTTCCCTCAAGATAATCCTCAATTATCTTTTCCCTTTCTTGGAAATGCTCTCCTATTACAATGTTATTTTTCTTTATAAAGTCAAGACCAAATACTCCATAGCAAAGAGCCATGTCCTGGTCATAGTTGATATAGTCAGGAATGAAAATGGTGTCCCTCTTGAAATTTGAAAAAACTATTTTAATCCACTCCCCCCAGCTACTTTCTTCAACTTTTATTTCTCTGTAATTGGAAATAAAGAGGGAAGTTGGCAGTGTGAGAAGAGCCAGTGCTGTTAATGTTTTCAAAAATTTTGATGATTTCAGCTCCAGAAGAAAATTCATTCCAGAAGCTATAAAAATTACCATAAAAAAATAAACAGGAATATAGTTGACCTCCACATCTCTTATTAAATAAACTGAAGAGAAAAAGAGGAAAAGGAGGTTTGACAAAAATATAAGAAGAAATGCTTTTAAATCCTTTAAAAGGCTAAAAATTCCAAAAAATAAAATTATTAGGGATGGGAATGTAATGTTTGATGGAATAGTTGAGATAAATTTGATTATACTTATTTTTAAAGAGCTTAAATGGGAAAAGTCTAAACTCCTCTTCCATGCGCCACCAGAGATAAAATGAACGAAATCTCCCGGATTCTTTATTGTGAATTCTGAATAGATTGAAGCATTGGACCTCCATATAAGGAAAATGTAGAGAGCAATTAAAAGGAGAAGGGAAAGGGCTAAAAAATAAATTGTTCTTTTTTTGAAAAGAGATTTTGGAGATAAAAGGAGAGTAAAAATTAAAATTGGAGGGAAAAGGAGGAGAATTGTTATGTGGTTTGAGAGGCTAAAAATTGTAAGGAAAAGAGATAGGGAAAAAGCTCTTTCATCCCCCTTAACTTTCCATAGAATTAAGAGATAGAGGATTAAACTGATAAAAAAGGAATTTAGTGTGTAAACTTCAGCCTCTGTTGCTTGAGACCAGAATATTTTTCCAAAGGCAAATATTGATGTTGCAACAAGAGAAGAAAAGATATTTAAGGAAAGGAGTCTCAGGGTTTTAAAGAGAAAAAATAGAGTGAGAATTGCAAAAAAAGTTGATATTAAATTTATCTTTGCAAAAAGGGGGATTGGAAGTGGGATTCTTGAAAAAATTGCAGATAATAGAATAAATAATGGATATCCTGTTGGATGGGGTGTCCCAAGAACCTTTCCAATAAATTGCCATTTCATTGAGTCCCCGGCATTTAATCTTCCCCCAGGACCAGG
>JBBIMS010000285.1:0-2791 GCA_037444285.1 Candidatus Aminicenantota bacterium
GATAAAAGTCAGAATAAACTTCCATATAAAATGATAGGGGTCCATCCTGGATGGCATTTATTATTGCATTTTTATCAGCAGTGCTTGTGGTTACCCACCCCCAATCTTTTATCTTTGCAAGTTTAAATTGCCAATCTGAACATCTTGCACAGGGAACATCCTTCGCAGTATAGGGGAAACAATCTTCAGTCACAACCCCTTCTCTTTTTATGAAATCAGAAGCTTGAGATGGATAACCTCCTTTACAACTACCCGCACCTGAACATGAGACAAGATCCTGCTCGGAAAGATTTGGTTGAACATAAGGATTCTTCCTTTCAATTTTGTAAATTGATTCTAAAGTTCCGATAACAGAGAAAGCCCAACAACTTCCACAACTTCCCTGATTCTTTATTGATGTTAGCCAGTTTGCTCCATTGTTACTTCTCCAATCTAACTGTGTTGGAGCTAATAGTTTTGCTTCAATCCTGATCAATTTTTCATATTCAGGATAGAGAGGGACAAGGGCTCCAAGCCTTAATCTTCTCTCCTCTGGAGTTAAAAGGCTCATGGCTGTAATGCCTGCTTTCCACTTCAGCCCATGCTCTTCTATCTCTCTATTTATTCTTCCTATCTCATCCTCAACAAAAACATTCTGGAAGAAACTCAGAAATAAAAGGGAGAGGAATGGGATAGAAACAAAAAAGTTTTTAAGTTTTAATTTTTTCATACAATAACTCCTTAATCTTTAATTAATAAATTCTCTTGAAAATGTCAAAAAATTAATTCTAAATCTTCCACTGAATTCCTCCTCCGATCCATCTACCTGGCATTGGAACTCCCTTTATGTCCTCATATCTCTTGTTGGTTAGGTTTATCCCTTCTAAAAATATTTCAATTCCACCAATCCTTTTTACAATTTTTGCGTCAAGCAAAAGGTAAGATGGTTCATTAAATCTCTTTTTGTAGAGAAAATGGAAGTTTAGCGAGATGGAGGGGGTGGGGATAAAGCTCAATGTAAGGTCTGTGATGTTTTTTGGAATTCTGAAACCGTATTTATAATTTTTTTCTCCATCTTTCTCTTTAAAATCAAAAAAACTACTTTTTAAATAAAATCTAAAATGACTGAAATCTTTTTTAGTTGAGAACTCAACCCCTCTTACATTCCTCTTCCTTATGTTTTCTGCATACCATTTACCATCCCTTTTTATCCAGTCAATAATATCCTTCTCTTCCCTTTTAAACAATGAGAGTTTTGTTTCAAAATTTTTGAAATAGGAATCAAGACCAATCTCCAATTCCTCTCCCTTTTCTGGCTTGAGATTGGAATTTCCTATATTTGCAGGGTCTTTGTAATAGAGCTCTGTGTAAGAGGGAGCACGGAAGGAGCGACCTGCTGAGAACCTGAGCTTTAAATTTGAAGAAAGAATGTAAGCAATACTGAGATCAGGAGAGAAGAACCATCCGTAAGTTTCATGAAAATCTTCACGGATTCCCAAATTGGCAATCAGTTTCTTTGAAAAATTCTTTTTTGCTTCAAAGAAAAGTGATGAGCGAATGTTGGAGTGATTTCCTGATTTAATGCTTTCAAATTCTTCCTTAACCCCCTCAAATCCAAGAACAAAATTCTCAGATCTAAGAATAAAATTAGTTCCTAAAGTTTTATTGCTTGTTTCATTAGTATAAAATGATGGTCTATTTTGATCCAATAGAAATCTATCAAAATGGAAACGGTAGTAAAACTTTTGAGTTAAATATAATTTACTGATTTTCCAATCTAAGTTCAGTGATATGAAATCTGTTCTTGTCAATTCCCTTGATGGAAACTTCATTCCAGGAGTGTAAAAATCGAAGGCTCCAAAATTTTTTCTTCCATGACCTAATTTAACCTCAAAATTCACTGAATTGAAGGAAGTATAAAATTTTTCAAAAATCGAAAAATTGCTGAAATCTCTGTCATCCATAAAACCTCTTGAAGAGTCCCTCTGAATAGAAAAGGAGTTGGAAATTTTATTTCCTTTCAGTTCAATCCCGGCTGTACCTGAAGAGGTGTGAAAATCGTGATAACTGAATTTTCCTGAAAGACTTGTCCTTTCAGGGTTTCTTGTGATAATGTTGATAACTCCTCCAAGGGCATCAGCTCCGTAAAGGGATGAACCAGTGCCGTGGAGGATCTCAATCCTTTCAACATTTTCAACGGGGATTGGAATATCAATATTGTGATGGGCAGTCTGCAAATCATTTACTCTTACTCCATCCACAAGAATTAGAACCTGCTGAAAAGTGGAGCCTCTGAGAGATATATCAGCCTGAATACCAAAATTAGCTCTCTCCTGAAAATCAAGGCCGCACACATATTTTAAAATTTCTGAAACTGACTTAACCGGAAGTTTATCAATCTCTTCCCTTTTTATTATTGTAACATTCCTCCCAATTTCTGTTTCCTCTGAGGGGATTTTTGAAACCACAAGAATCTTCTCTTCTTTTACTCTAACAGGTTCCTCACCAAAACATAAAAAGAACTGAAGAATAATGGAGAATAGTAAAATTTTTTTAGCCATAGCTTTGCACCTCTTCCACTAAAATATTCTTCATTACTGTGTTTAAATTTTAATTATAGAAATTTATATATCAAAAACCAAGATGCTCTGTTCTTGAGATTATTTCATCCTGGACAGCTCTTGAAAGATTACAGAAATATTCGCTAAAACCAGCAACACGCACAATCAAATCCCTGTATCTTTCAGGTTTTCTCTGTGCTTCCCTTAAGGTCTCAGCAGTTATTATATTGAACTGGACATGGTGGGAGCCG
>JBBIMS010000286.1:0-2777 GCA_037444285.1 Candidatus Aminicenantota bacterium
CTCAGGCTGGTAGACTTTATGCAGTTACAATAGCAACAAACATGGCAGGAAGAGGGACTGACATCCTCCTTGGTGGAAACCCGGAATTTCTTGCAAAGGAAGAAATGAGAAAAAGAGGATACAATCCCCATACTAACTGGGACGAAAATCTTTACAAAGAGATTCTTGAGAAGATGAGGGCGCAGGTGGAGGAAGAACACAAAAAGGTTGTTGAGCTTCAGGGGCTTTACATTATTGGAACTGAAAGGCATGAGGCAAGAAGAATTGATAATCAGTTAAGGGGGAGAGCTGGAAGGCAAGGAGATCCAGGAGCCTCCATATTCTTCCTTTCCCTTGAAGACGATCTGATGAGAATTTTTGGTTCTGACAAACTTTCTGGTTTGATGAAGACACTTGGTATGGAGGAGGGTGTTCCGATCCAGCACAAATGGGTCTCGAAGGCAATTGAAAGGGCTCAGAAACAGGTGGAAGCCCACAACTTCTCAATAAGAAAACACCTTCTTGAATATGATGATGTTATGAACAAACAAAGAGAGGTCATCTACAAAATGAGAAGGGAAATCCTTGAGAAAAAAGACATGAGGGATTGGATTCAGGAAAAAGTTGAGATTCTTCTTGACTGGCATCTTGAAAAATACTGCGATTCTAAAAGAAGTCCTGAGGATTGGGACATTGATGGATTGAAAAAGGCAATCCTTTATCAATTTTCTTTCGATATATCCCAACTCAACGGAGATTTCTCAGAGATGACCTTTGAAGATCTGAGAGAGACCCTTCTTGAAAAATTGAAGGAGATTTATCTCCAGAAAGAGAGGATTGTGGGTGAGGAGAGGATGAGGGAACTGGAAAGATATGCTCTTCTTCAGGTAATAGATTACCAATGGAAGGACCATCTTCTCGCAATGGATCATCTGAAGGAAGGGATTGGTTTAAGGGGTTATGGTCAGAGGGACCCACTGATTGAATACAAAAAAGAGAGTTTTGATATGTTCCAGGAAATGATGGACAGGATTGAAGAAGAGACAGTAAGAATTTTATTCCACTTCCAGCCAATTACAGAGTATGAAGAGGTCAGATTCAGGGAGAGGCAGATTCCCCAGAGGCATGTATTCTCAAGGGGTGAAGGAGAGCATAAAATGCAAAAACCAAGATTTTCCATTCCTACTAAAAACAGGAGGTAAAATGCTTGAATTCCCAATAAAAGAAGCTCTCACATTTGACGATGTTCTTGTTGAACCTGCGAGAACAAAAATTCTTCCTTCAGAAACTGATGTCTCAACATTCTTAACAAAGAAAATAAAGTTAAACATACCAATTATAAGCTCTCCAATGGATACTGTGACTGAGAGCAAAATGGCAATAGCTATGGCTCAGATTGGAGGCATTGGAGTAATTCACAGAAACATGAGTATAGAAGAGCAGGTTGAGGAGGTTTCAAAGGTAAAAAGATATGAGAGTGGGATGATTGTTGACCCCATAACCCTTGGTCCCCACAACAAGATTTACGAAGCTCTTGAGATAATGAAAAAACACAAGATTTCAGGACTTCCAATAACGGAAAATGGAAAGCTTGTTGGCATTTTGACCAACAGGGATTTGAGATTTGAGACAAGAACTGACCTAGAAATAAAAGATGTTATGACAAAGGCTGAAAAACTTATAACTGCAAGGGTTGGAATTACAATGGAAAATGCCATAAAAATTCTCCACGAACACAGGATAGAAAAACTCCCTGTTGTCGATGAGAATTTCAATTTGAAAGGACTTATAACTGTAAAGGATATTCTGAAGAAAATTTCTTATCCTAAAGCGACAAAGGACTCAATGGGAAGGCTTTCTGTTGCAGGAGCCATAGGTGTTGGAGATGAAGCAATAGAAAGAGCAAAAGCTCTTGTGAGCGCTGGTGTTGATGTTCTTGTAATTGACACAGCCCATGGTCATTCAGAAAGGGTAATTGAAACTGTAAAAAGATTGAAAAAAGAAATTCCTGATATTGAATTGATAGCAGGGAACATAGCAACTTCAGAAGGAGCAAAGGATTTGATAGAGGCAGGTGCTGATGCAATAAAAGTGGGAGTTGGACCAGGCTCAATTTGCACTACAAGGGTTGTAACAGGTGTTGGGGTTCCCCAGATTACTGCAATTTCTGAGGCTTACAGGGTAGCAAAGAAATACGGGATTCCTGTGATTTCCGATGGAGGGATAAAATATTCGGGTGATATAACAAAGGCAATTGTTGCAGGTGCTCATTCTGTAATGATAGGGAATCTCCTTGCAGGAACTGATGAAAGCCCTGGGGAGATAATCCTCTATCAGGGAAGATCCTATAAAAGTTACAGAGGTATGGGCTCCCTTGGTGCTTTGAAGAAAGGGTCGAGGGATAGGTATTACCAGGAAGGTATTGGAGAAGCCAAGCTGGTCCCGGAAGGAATAGAGGGGAGGGTTCCATACAGAGGTCCTGTTAGCAAGATTGTTGAGCTTCTTGTTGGCGGTTTGAGGGCTGGTATGGGGTATGCAGGTTGCAGGACTCTTGAAGAGCTCAGGGAGAAGGGAAGATTTATAAAAATAACCAATGCAGGTTTAAGAGAAAGCCATGTTCATGATGTAATAATTACTGAAGAAGCTCCAAATTACAGGATAGAATAAAGGTAGCAGCAAGCTCTTCCAAAAGCAACAAGAACCTCTTATTTCGATAGAAGGTAAAAGTGAGTTTTTTCTAAAAATCCTTCACCCCTTGTGGGAGAGTGATAGAGTAAGGTTAGGAAAAGTGTAAATTT
>JBBIMS010000287.1:0-2771 GCA_037444285.1 Candidatus Aminicenantota bacterium
GCAGGTATTTGTAAATATTATTTTGAATGCAATTCAGGCAATGCCAAATGGAGGGACATTGAGAATAAAGAGTGGCTACACAAAGGAAACGAATGAGGTCTTTGTAAGCTTTACAGATACTGGGATTGGAATCCCCAAGGAAAATTTAAAGAAGCTTTTTACACCATTCTTTACAACAAAGGAAAAAGGTAAGGGAGTGGGTCTTGGACTTGCAGTGTGTTATGGGATAATTCAGAGGCATAAGGGTAAGATAGAGGTTGAATCTGAGGTAGGTAAGGGAACAACATTTACAATAAAACTTTCTGCTTACCATGAAACCAGTTAAAATCCTTGTTGTTGATGATGAGAGAATTGTGAGGGACTCTCTTCAGTCCTGGCTCAGAGAGGCAGGCTTTGAGCCGGTTACTGCTTCTTCCGGGGAGGAAGCTCTGGATATAATTGAAAGGGAAACAATAAATTTATTCATTATTGACCTTAAAATGCCTGGAATGGACGGTATCGAGCTCTTTAGAAATATAAAGAAGAGGGGTGATCCTGCCCTTGCAGTATTTATTTCAGCCTATGGAACTGTTGAAAGTGCTGTGATAGCAATGAAGGAGGGAGCTTTTGACTTTATAGAAAAGCCCTTCTGTCCTGAAAGGGTAGAATTAATCTTGAATAAAATGGTTGAGCACATGAGCCTTGCAGAAGAGAATATTCAGTTGAGAAAGGAGATAGAAAAGAAATACAGCTATCAAAACATAATTGGGAAATCTCCTAAAATGAGGAGGGTTTACGAACTTATAGAGACTGTGTCTAAAACCAACACAACAGTTTTGATTCAGGGAGAAACAGGGACAGGAAAAGAGCTTGTAGCAAGGGCAATCCATTTCGCGTCCGAAAGGAAAAACAATCCCTTTGTTGTAGTAAGTTGTGTCAATATCCCTGAGACCCTTCTTGAATCTGAGCTCTTTGGACATGAAAAGGGTTCTTTTACAGGGGCAATCTCCACCAAGAAAGGGAAATTTGAAATTGCCCACAAAGGGACATTGTTTCTTGATGAGATTGGTGACCTTCCCTTCCAGCTTCAGGCTCATCTCTTGAGGGTTTTGCAGGAGAAGGAATTCACAAGGATTGGAGGGAATGAGGTCATAAAGGTTGATGTAAGGGTAATATCTGCTACCAACAAGAATCTTTTGACAGAGGTAAGGGAAGGGAGGTTCAGGGAGGATTTGTTTTACAGACTGAATGTTATAACCATTGAAATTCCACCCTTGAGGGAAAGGCGAGAGGACATTCTACTCCTTGCAAATCATTTTCTGAAAAAATTCTCAGAAGAGAACAAGAAGGAGATCATTGGCTTTTCAAAGAGAGCAATTGACTTTTTCATGAGTTATGGCTGGCCTGGAAATGTACGGGAACTTGAAAATTTTATTGAGCATGCAGTTGTTGTTTGTTCATCAAAAATCATTGATATTGATGACCTTCCGATACCTTTGACTTCGAGCCTCCCTCCAAGATATAAAAATAAAACCCTTAGGGAAGTTGAAAAAGCCCACATAGAAAGTGTTCTTGAGGAAACAGATTGGAATATCTCAAAAGCTTCATCAATACTTGGAATTTCAAGGTTAACCCTCTACAACAAAATAAAAGAATATGGAATTTCTAAAAAGAGTTAGAAAATTTTACAATTGATTAATTTATTTACATTCATTAAAACCATTGTCAGAAGCCCTTTTTGGCTTAACTGTAAATTAACTTAACAATTTTTCTCTTTAGTTAAAAATTGCCCAATTTTTAAAACCCTCTTCCAGAGCCATTTTATACCTATCAGTAAACTGGCATGTTCCTTGATACAAATTTTTATGGAGAACGAAGATGAGAGAAAAAGAAGAAAAAAATAAAAATAAAATAAAAGGAGGTTTTAAAATGTTAAGGCATAATTTAATGATAGTAAATGATGAGCCAATCGTAAGGAAATCCCTTTCCGATTGGCTCAAGGAAGAGGGCTTTGATATCCTTACCGCTGAGGATGGATACAAAGCCATTGATTTGATTGAGAAGGAAAAAGTTGATTGCGTGATTCTTGATCTAAAGATGCCAGGTATTGATGGAATTCAGGTTTTAAAGGAGATCAAGGCGAAGAGACCTGATACAAAGGTTATAATGATAACTGCCTATGGAACAATCCAAAATGCTGTTGAAGCAATGAAGATTGGAGCAACTGACTACATAACAAAACCCTTTGATCCTGAAGACATTGTAGAGTCAATCAAAAGAGCTCTTTCTCTTACAGCTAAAAAATTTGAGATTGTTCAGGAAGTTATAACAGAGGAAAGGCCGGTTGACATAGAAGCTCTGAAAAAAGTGGCTGACACCCATGTAATGAAAGCTCTTAATTTCTACAGAGAAGGTATGTATGAAGAAGCTCTAATTGAGCTTAGAAATGCTCTTAAAATCTTTCCCGATTACGAAGAGGTTAAGAGATACATAATAAAGATCGAGAGAGAAAGAGATTTTATGAAGCCGAGTGTTGTTGAGAGGAAAAAGGTTGTGAAGGAAGGAGTTGAAACAGGAGAAAAGGAATGCATATGGTCAAAAATGGGGATAATATCCTACAGAATTTGCACAACTGGTCAGGATTGCTCAAGATGCGAGTTTGCCCAAAACCTTCAGGAAGCTGACAGCCAGTATCAGGATAAAATAGGTTTCTCATCAATAAGAAATTCCTTGCTTGCTCTTCCTGCCCAGGAAAGAAAAGGATTTTTCTCCCGAAAGTATTTTAAAGGAGC
>JBBIMS010000288.1:0-888 GCA_037444285.1 Candidatus Aminicenantota bacterium
CTGCTCCATTCGCTCCATAACTGCCATGGTCTTGCTCTCTTTCTTTTCTTTTTCAAAGGGTAAATCTATCAGAAATAATGCTGTAAAAGATAGAAGTGCTATAAGAATCGCAGGGAAAATTACCATTTTAGCTCTTTTTCTTTTCTTCTTTATCCTTCTTATCCTTTCCATTACATTATTCTCAAAGGATTCCGGAAGTTCAAAAAAAATTATATTTTTAAAGTCTTTTTCCATTTTTATCCCCTTTCCATCAAATTTTTCAAATTTTCTTTAGCCCTGAAAATCCTTGATTTTACTGTTCCTTCCGGAACTTTAAGGATATTGGCAATTTCTTCAATCGAAAAGCCCTCTACTTCCTTTAAAATAAGAGGAATTCTATAATCTGGTTTTATTTGATTGAGAAAATACTCAATCCCATTGGAATTCCCTGGATGGTCATTAACAAGTAATTTTGGAGAAAAAGCATGCAGGAAATCCACAATTTTCCTTTTCCTCAACTCAGAACGGGAGAGATTTGAGGCAATTGTAAAAAGCCATGTGGAAAATCTGGAATTCTTTTTGAAGGAGTTTATCCTGAAATATACCTTTATAAAGACTTCCTGTGTTAGATCTAAAGCTCTTTCCCTATCCCTTACTATCCTGAAAATGAAATTGAATATCCTATTTTTGTAAGTTCTCATTATTTCTCTCATCGCCTCTTCATCTCCTTTTTTAAGCCTCTCGACAAGTTCCAATTCATTCATTTCTCTATATAGTAAGACGCTTAATTTTTCTCTGAGGTTTCAAAGGAGAAATTTTACTGAAGAAGAGTCTTCGCCTTTGGAATTGCCTCGATCCCCTTCAAAACTTGAGGATCAAAGGTGCTTAGATACTTTGCCCCTTCTGCAA
>JBBIMS010000288.1:898-2759 GCA_037444285.1 Candidatus Aminicenantota bacterium
CAGCCTGGGAAAAAATCTCGTAAAGTAATTCCTGAACTATCCATTTTTTATTCTTTTCAAGCTCTTTTTCATCTAACTTTATGTTGGACTCCTTTATAAAATTCATCCAATCCTTCCATATTTCATCAGTTATTTGAAAACCGCTCTCAAAAAGATCCTGCTTCTTGATTCTCTTACTTCTTAGATATTTCAGAAGTAGAGGGTTTTTATCATCAAGGAATTTGTTGGCATAATCAAAGAAAACCCCTTTAAGCCTGAGAACCCCAACTATGTTTGGCAAGGACAGGGAATCAACCCTTATATCTGGAATGATTCCTCCTCCAGCATAGACCTTTCTTCCTTTAGGAGTCAATTTGAACTCATGAAGATTTAAATCCTCGTCGTTTCTCTCAAGGTATAAAAAGTAGTCCTCAAGAAATGTGTAATCCCTCTGAACAGATCTTCCTGTTGGGGTATAGTATTTTGAAGTTGTAAGAGCCAAAGCAGTGTTGTGGGAAAGATAGAAAAGGGTTTGGACAAGACCCTTCCCCCATGAAGGGGTTCCTACAACAATTGCTCTATCATGGTCCTGCAGAGCTCCGGCAACAATTTCAGACGCAGATGCTGAGCTTGAATTTATGAGAACAACGAGGGGCAATTTCTCCAGCTGATTATCCTCCTCTGAATAAAACTCCTGAGAAGACTCAGGTCTCCTTCCCTTTGTGTAAACTATTAGTTTTCCTTTATCCAGAAATTCGTCTGCTATACTTACCGCTTGCTGTAGGGCACCTCCCTGATTCCATCTAAGGTCCAGAATTAAAGACCTCATCCCTTCCTTCTTCAAAGCTCTTATTGCCTCTTCAAACTCCTTTGTGGTATTCTCTGCAAAATTCCTCAATGAGATGTAACCAACTTCCCTATTCAACATAAAATAATAATTTACACTGTGATAAGGGATTTCTTCCCTTATTATTGATACTTCAAAGGGCTTTTCAACACCCTTTCTCAGAATTGTAACCTTTACCTCTGTCCCCTTTGCTCCCCTCAATTTCCTGACAGCCTCTTGAGCTGAGAGCTCCTTTGTCGGCTCTCCATCAATGTGGGTAATAACATCTCCAACTCTCAATCTTTTTTTCCAGGCAGGTCCTCCTTCAATAACTGAAGTTATTATCAACCTCTCTTCAATTTTCTGTATGGTTATTCCAAGCCCATAGAATTTCCCCGCCTGATCTTCCCTCATGCTGGCAAGGGCTTTTGGATCAAGGAATGAGGAGTGGGGATCAAGCCTCAAAAGTTCACCCCTTATTGTGTTGTAGATAAGCTCTTCATAATCTATTTTCTGGGGGTAATTCTTGTCTATTATAGATACTATTTCACTGTATATTTTTAAACCCTCATCCCATGGATCATTAACCTTGTTTTCTGAAAAAAATAGAAGAGGGAAAACTAAAAATACTAAATAAATTCTTTTCATATTTAAAATATACCAGAATTCAAGGGAATTTGAAAGAAATTGAAAAGTTCTTTTAAACTGCTCACAATTCAGCCTTCGTTGAGCTTCCGCATTGGGGGCAGAAATTTGCTCCTTCTGGGATAGAAGCTCCGCATTTAGGACATGTCTTAGTTATATTAAATCCACACTCAGGGCAGAATTTGCTTCCATTGGGAATAATTTTTCTACAATTGGGGCAGGTCAATGGAAGAGGTCTCCTTACCAGAAAATAAAGGAGAAAACCAAAGAAATAAGGAACAAGCAAGCATATTAGAACCCAGAGAGTTGGGATCATATTCCTTCTCTTTGAATCTTCTGATACATAGTAAAGAGCAATAATCCAGACATCAAGGAGCATGATCCCGGTAAAGCCTGCGCTAAAAATTCCAA
>JBBIMS010000289.1:0-2757 GCA_037444285.1 Candidatus Aminicenantota bacterium
GAAAACCTTGAGAAGATGTTCTGTCATTAAGAGAATGGGCGTTAGAGGATTTTTGATTTCATGGGCAGCCTTTTTAGCCATTTCAGACCAAGCTTGCCTCCTTTCCATTTCTTTAAGCTCCTCTTGCTTGGTTTTTAATTCTTTTACCATAGAATTGAACCCTTCCATTAGTTCTCTTATCTCATCTTTACTTTTTGTTTCAATCTTTATATCAAGATTCCCCTTTCCAACATCCCTGTAAGCAATTAGAAGGGTTTTAATGGGTCCTATTATTTTTCTGTAAAGGGATTGGGAGACAAGGGAGGCAACAAAGGCAAAGAAGAAGAACATTATTGATAAAAATTCCATAAATTCTCTTCCTATAAGACTCAGTTCCTTTACCTCAGGAATGAGGGGAATAGAGACAATATATTTTTGTTCTCCCAATTTCATTGGAGAAGAAAGGGTGAAGTATAGAAATTTCCCCATCCTTTCTTTCTTAAGATAATAAAATGCTCCCTTATGAACGATCTCATAATAAATTTCACCATCCAGATGGTAGGGAAGATATTGAGAAAGGAAGATCTCAACTCTTGAGGAACCGACAAGGGTGCCATCTAAATAAATATTAATATCTCTTGCAATTATACTTCCCACCCATAGAATGAGATCCTGTGGAATCAAACTTTCCCTTTCTACGCTGTAGAATTGGGCGAATATCCCCTTTGCAGTCTCAAGTTCCCCTATAGCCTTGCTCTTCATCTGTTCAATGAAAAGCTTCTGCAAGAAGAAGTTTGAGAAAATTGAAAAAATAATAAATGGGAGGAGTGCCATTGCCAGAAAAATTATCCTGACCTTGGTTGAGAAGGTCATCTTTGAAAGCCAATCAGGCTTAAATACCCCAAGAAAGTAAAAAATTGAAATTAAAATCGAAAAATAAATGAAAGAAATAAGTGTTATTTCCATAATTTCAAGGCAATAACCCTTTATACCTTTAACTGGGTAAAATATTGAGAAAATTCTATCTGCACTTTTGAAATAGAATATGTGGTGAAGCCCTAAGGGAAGATTTATGGATACCCAGAATGCGTCTTCCTTTTCAATCCTTTTCAAGATCTCTCTTCCAAGCGCAGATGGTATCTTAGATGGATTAAAGATTATAGAGCCTTCATTATCAAAAACTGCAAATCCAAAATCTCTCTCCATAACAGGTGAGGGTGGAAATACCTCGCCCCTCAGAATGCTGTAGTAAGGGCTTTCTCTGTATAGAATTGGAATTGCATCATAGTCAGAGGAAATATAAAATATGATTTTCCCAAGCCACTCCCTTCCTCCCAGAACACCCTTATAGCCGAACCTAACCCTTTTAACTTTATCAAAGAAGGGGATAAAAGCCTCTTCCACCCACCATCTATCAGTGAATGGGGTGTAAACGCTCTCAGGTATTGGAAGATTGAGGGAAAAGGACGAGAGAATTTCCCCTTCTCTATCAAGGATTTCTATAGCCGATGGCCATTTTAACTTCGCTGCAGTCGTTTTTTGCCATATTTTGTAAGCTATTTCTTCCTTTGATGGAGTAAAAAGGAAATTTTCTATTGAATTTATCTGGGAGTCGATCTCCTTAATTCCTTCTCTCAGGATGAACTCACTCCATCTTTCCTGGGCTAAAATGATATTTTTCAGGTCTTTTTCAATAAAATTTCTCTTTGAAATAAAAAGGAAATGGTCAATGGAAAAATATAGAAATAGTGATGTGAAAATTAAAAGAGGTAAAATAGATGAACCCTTTTTTACCCATGAGAAATTATAGGATAGTAAAGCAGAAATCAAAAATAAGCCAACAGAAGGGATAAAGGGGACAGAGACTAACTTTCTAAATAAGAGATAAGAAAAGGGTATTTGCAAAATTATAATGATCAACTTTATCCATAGATTTTTAGTAGAAAGGTAGAAAATCCTAAAGAGTAGAATCAAAATACTGCAGGAAGAGATAAAAGCAATGAAGATTGAAAAGATCATAAAAAGAGGGAATGGGGACAAAAAATAAAAGAGCCCACGGCTTGTTCCATTTACTATGGATTCAAGAAAAATTTGAAAAACTACTACAGGAAAAGGTGTAATAAATGCTACAGGGATCAGGAACTTAAAACTTTTTCTTCTTTCGTTTAATTTTTCAAGGAAAGGAAGGAAAGCTCTAAGCAGTAAAGCAAGAATTAAGAAGATGGTCAGAATCGAGAAAAAAATGTCAAGGGGAGAGTTAAAAAAATCTGAATTTGAGGATATAGCAGTTAAATCAGGCCTGAAGAGTTTAAAATTTCTTAAAAATATTAATTTTTTTGAAAGAACCAATAAGATTCTTATCAATAAAAGGTAAGGTATTAAAAGAAAATTTTTGCTTTTTATAAAATGTCTTTGATATGAAATAACAATGAAAGTAAGAAGAAAGAGAAATAAGATATAAAAGATCAGCAAAAATAAATCTTTCCAGTAAACTTTTATAAAAGTATCTGGTAGTGAAAATCCTTTAAAGATTGCCAATGTTCCTGCATCTCTTAGCCTAAAGGGAGACAAAAGCTCTATTCTATTGTCCTTTTTAACTAATAAGAAATTTCCTTTTTCAATAAATTTTTTCTCAATTCTTTCCCTCTCTCTCCAGTCTATGAACTGAATTTCTACTCCTCGCTCTTCAATTTTTCCACTGAGATCCTTTATGAAAATTACCCTTTTCTTCTCCTTTCCAACAATCAACTCGGAGCTAAGGGCAAGAAAGGGAGTTTT
>JBBIMS010000290.1:0-2755 GCA_037444285.1 Candidatus Aminicenantota bacterium
ATAGCATATTAAAATAGTGACTCGGATAATTTTTATTCCCATACATTCTAATAAGCTCTACAACCTTTTCCTTCTTTCTATTCTTTTTCTCCTTTTCTCCGGTCCTCTCATAAATCTTGTAAAGGGAATAGTGAGCCATTATAAAATTGGGTTCAAGCTCGATACATTTTTTGAGGGAATGCTCAGCTTCCCTCTCTTTATAAGCGAGAATATAGAGCTGGGACAAGTTATAGTGATGGAAAGGATTAAAGGGGGCGAGGGAAATTGCTCTTTCCCAGTGGAATTCTGCCATTTTGAATGCCTCCTCAAATTCCCTTCTTTTCCAGAGGATCGTGAAAAGATGAGCAAGCTCTTTATGGGAATCAGGGTCATGAGGGTTTAGCCTTGAACTCTCCCTAAGGGCAGAAAAAGAACTCCAAATATGAAAGGGATCATCTGTTCTTAGGTAAATAATTTTTTCGATAATTCCAATTTCTTTTTTGACGGAAGAATTTAGAGGGGTCAGTCTTTCAGCAATCTTAAGGATTTTTAAACCCTTTTCAGGGCTTTCAGTTCTTGCAGTTATCATTCCAATTACAATAAGTCTGTTGGAAATTAGAGGAAGTAAGCCATCTCCTATAAGAAGGAATAAAAATGTAAGAATCAAAAGGGTTTTTGCAAGATTTCCAAATTCAAACTTGATCGAGAAAAATTCCTTACCAAATTGATTAGATTCAATATTGGATAAAAGAAAAATTGTAAGAAGAGAAATGGAAGGGTGGAAGAGGGAGTTTGTGAAGAAAGAATTGAAAAAAATTGTAAGGATTGCCATTGATATTCCTTTTTCCCTCCAATTCTGACTGTTTATTGAATTTTTTAAAAGCTTTAACGAGAGAAGAAAAATCCCAAAAATAAATGGGATTGAAAGAATACCAAGCTCAGCAAGGATATGGATATAATCATTGTGGGCGTCACCAAGGGTTATTGCATAACGAGCAATCCTTCCCTCTTCAGGGAATCTGTAAGGCTCCACCCTGTAGAAAAAGTTGTAGGGTCCTACTCCTGCAATCCAGTTATCCGTAAACATTTTTATTCCAACACTCCAAATCTGGATTCGCTTGAAAGAGAAGGGGTCATATGTTCTCAAAAGGTAGCGGGATAAAGGATTTGGGAAAAGAAGGAGAATGCCAAGTAAGAGGGATAAAGGAATCAAATAGAGAGCTATTTTTTTCATCCTATTTTTATCGTAAAAAAGGAGAGGTAGGAAGATAAAAATGGCAAAGAAAGTTGAGCGAGATCTGCTAAGGATTATGGCAGTAATTATAGGTAAAATGAAGAGAATAAATCCTTTTTTCTTTCCTTTCAAAAAATAAGAAACAGCCAAAATCAGACCAGCAAAAAGGACAAAGGCAGAATGGTTTGGATTAAGAAAATTTCCTGATGCTCTCTGTTGATGGTAAAGGAAATATTTTGCGATTGAAAATATTGAATGGACTAAGGAAAGGATAATAAAGAGATTAAAAGTAAATTTTTTTTCCTTTTCTTCAAGAATTGAAAATAGAAAGAATGAAATATAAAGGAGAACAATCTCTCCAAGCATTAAAAGAGAGGGATATTTGTAGGAAGAAAAAATGGTTGAAATAAACACGGAAAAGGGCAGAGATAGAAGTAAAAGAGTGAGGAGGTTGATTTTTAAGGAGAATTGAATTTTCTGGGAGAATACCTTTTTGACAAGAAGAATTCCTATAAGAATAAAAAGGGTCAAAAATAAAGAATCGAGATTTTGGTCAGGGAAAAAGTAGATGCTGAAGGATATAGAAAATAAAATTATTCTCTCAATCATTTCTACTCCTGAAAAGGAAATCCTCAAGATCCTTTCTCAAATTCCTATAAGGGACAAAGGAAGGATTCATTTTCTCTGCTTCTCTCATGGAAAGGTATGCCTCTATGTATCTCCTCATTTTTAAAAGAATCATACTCTTTTCATAATATAAAGAATGGGAGTAAGGGTAAAGGGAAATTGATTTATCAATATATTGGAGGGATAAACCAAGATTTCCTTTTTTTGATTCAATAAATGAGAGATATGAGTAAACTTTTGGATTGAAGGGGTTAACCTTTTTTGCTAAAATCACTTTTCTTTCTGAATATGAAAGGTCCTCCCCAAAACTTAAATTTGCCCTCTGAAGAAGTTCCTCTGTTAAATAAGTCCATGAGGGAAATAAGAGAATAGCAAAAAAGAATAATGTAAAAAGCAATTTCCTCCCTCCCTGAATCCTCAAAACATTCTCTCCTTTCACAAGAAAAGAGAACATTAGCATTGTTAAAAATCCAAAACTCTCAAAGAATATGCCAATATCGATAAGATTGTATAAAAATATTGAAAAAAGTGCTCCCCAAATAGCTCCTTCAAGAGGATTGCTGGATATACTTTTCCAAGCCTTATGAAACCATTCAAAAAGAATTAATAAAAAAAGAACAAAGCAGAAGATCCCTCCTTCTGCAAAAAATCGAAGAAAGAAATTGTGGGCATATTTAGTTGCTTCAGACCTTTCCTTAGCAAAGGGGAGGGAAAAGGAGGGAAAGTTTCCAAAACCAACTCCAAAGAGGGGATGCTCTGATATTACCCTCAGGGCAATCTTCCAGTTTGAAAGCCTTAGAGTTAAAGGATTTTTTGTTGAAAGGGTATCAAGCCTTAAATAGAAAATTATGGATATTATTGAAATTGATATTATTAGAAGAATTAAAAGAATTTTTAAATCTTTCTTCCCTATTA
>JBBIMS010000291.1:0-2727 GCA_037444285.1 Candidatus Aminicenantota bacterium
CTGGCTAACATACTTTTAAATTTAGAGAAGGAGACTGAAAGGACAGGCAAGAAAAGGGAGTGAAATTTGCAGCCTTTAGCTGAGAGTTAATATCTTAGAGCTGAATAGATTCATTTTTGACTTTTCTATTGTATTCTTTTCGTGTTAAAATAAAAAAGAATCCCGAAATGGGAGGAAAAAATGAATATAAATGACCTATTGAGAATTGCAATTGAGAGAGAAGCTTCAGACCTTCATCTTAAAGTTGGAAATCATCCCATAATAAGGGTTCACGGTGAGTTGATCCCTCTTGTTGAGCTTAAAAGGCTTGTTCCAGAGGACACAATAGCAATGGCTTACAGTATAATGAACAATCAGCAGAAGGAGAAATTCAAAAAGAATATGGAAATTGATATGGCTTACTCTGTTCCTGGCCTTGGTAGATTCCGTTGCAACATTTTCTATCAGAGGGGTGCAATTGGTATTGTCCTAAGAATTATACCCTCAAAGATAAGAACAATTCGCGAGCTCCTTCTTCCTCCAGTCCTCGAAGAGATATGTATGGAAAAGAGGGGGCTTGTCCTTGTAACAGGAACTACTGGAAGTGGAAAGACAACAACCCTTTCAGCCATGATAGACTATATAAACACCCACAGAGTCGAGCACATAATTACCATTGAAGACCCGATTGAATATCTTCACAGGGATAAAAAGAGTATTGTTAACCAGAGGGAGGTAGGGGTTGATACTGAATCCTTTGCCGTAGCCCTGAGATCAGCTCTTCGTGAAGATCCTGATGTAATACTTGTTGGAGAGATGAGGGACTACGAGACAATAGAAACTGCAATAGTTGCTGCAGAGACAGGGCATCTTGTTTTGAGCACCCTCCACACCCTCGATGCTCCTGAGACCATAAACAGAATTATCTCAGTCTTCCCACCATACCATCATAAACAGGTCAGGATTCAACTTGCTTCAGTTTTAAAAGCAGTTATATCTATGAGACTACTTCCAAGAGCAGATGGAAAGGGAAGAGTTCCAGCAGTTGAGGTAATGATAACAACTCCATTCATAAGAGATTGCATAATAAACAAAGAGAAGACCCATTTGATAAGGGAAGCAATTAAACAGGGTGTATCCCAGTATGGAATGCAGACATTCGACCAATCCCTTTTCAAGCTTTATGAGGCAAAGCTAATAACTCTTGAGGAAGCTTTGAAATGGGCTTCAAATCCGGACGAGCTAAAACTGAAAATCATGGGTATTCAGTCAGCATCTGAGATGACAATAGAGGAGATGGAGAAAAAAATGGCAACAATTAAAGATGTCGGAAGTTCTCCTGTTGATCTTGGTCTTGACGAAGAGTAAAAAAATCTTATTTGAAAAGTGGGTAAATCAAAGAATCCTTTAAAAATCGCTTTAAATTATCTTTCTTATTCAGATAGGTTTTCAAAGGAGGTTAGCAATAGGTTAAAAAGAGAAGGTTTCACAAAAGAGGAAATAGATTCAACAATTGAAAGGCTAAAAAATTATGGTTATGTTGACGACCGAAAGACAGCTGAGGAATTCATAAGGTCAAAAATATCAAAGGGATGGGGTCCAGAAAGGATAAAAGTTGAACTCATAAGGAGAGAAATTCCTGAGGAAGAGGCTGAGGATTTAGTCAAAAGTATTTTTTCAGAATTTGATGAGAAAGAAATCATCGTAAGACTTGCGGAGAAGTTTCTTAAGAGCAAAGGAGGAAAAAACATCAAGGAAAAACTCAAGGGTTTCCTCTTCAGAAAAGGGTTCAGCTATGATAAGATAATAGATGTGATTGAAAAAATTGAAAGGGAAGAAAATTGAAAGCAAAGGATATAAGATCAACTTTCCTTTCTTACTTTGAAGGTAAAGGGCACAGGATTGTAAAGAGTTCCTCTTTAATTCCTGCTGGAGATCCAACTCTGCTCTTCACAAATGCAGGAATGAACCAGTTCAAGAATGTTTTTCTCGGCATTGAAAAAAGGGATTATTCAAGAGCAGCTTCCTGCCAGAAATGCATGAGAGCCTCTGGCAAGCACAATGATCTTGAGCAGGTTGGGAAAACCCATTTCCATCATACATTCTTTGAAATGCTTGGAAATTTCTCCTTTGGCGATTATTTTAAGGAAGGAGCAATAGAATTTGCATGGGAACTTTTAACTGAAGTTTATAAGATCCCTTCAGAAAGACTTTTTGTATCAATATTTGAGAAGGATGAAGAGGCATTTAAAATATGGAGGGAAAGGATTGGGATTCCAGAGGATAAAATTAAAAGATTTGGAGAAGAGGATAATTTCTGGGCAATGGGGGATACAGGTCCATGTGGTCCATGCTCCGAAATCTATTATGTTTTTGAAGACGGTAGTTCCATTGAACTCTGGAATCTTGTTTTCATGCAGTTTTTCAGAGATGAAAAGGGAGAGCTCCATCCTCTTCCGAAACCATCAATTGACACTGGGATGGGGCTTGAGAGACTGGCGACAGTTCTTCAAGGAATGAGGAGCAATTTTGAAACAGACCTCTTCAAACCATTGATCGATTTTGCCTGCGAAGAAACAGGACAAGATTATCCATCGGAGAAAGATGCTGACATAGCAATAAGGGTAATTGCCGATCACTGCAGGGCAATAACATTCCTCATAAATGATGGAGTCCTACCATCCAATGAGGGAAGGGGTTATGTTCTGAGAAGAATTATAAGAAGAGCTTTCAGATATGGGAAGAAAC
>JBBIMS010000292.1:0-2709 GCA_037444285.1 Candidatus Aminicenantota bacterium
TTTTTCTTCTTTATATATAACTGAAGCTAACATGGGAACAATAGTTATTGCAACAAACAAAGAAGCTATTAGACCAAAGGAGATTGTGAGGGCAAAGGGACGGGCAAGCTTTCCGACGAGGGATTTTGCAAATAACATGGGAAAGAAGACAGCAATAGTTGTAAATGTTGAAGCAGTGATTGCAAGGGTTACTTCTTCTGCTCCAAAGGAAGAGGCTTTTTCTCTTGGCATTCCACTTTGAATATGCCTGTAAATGTTCTCTATCACAACAACAGCATTGTCAACCATCATTCCAACTCCGAGGGCGAGTCCGACAAGGGTTATGAAATTAAAGGTATAACCTGCAAAATAAAGGGCTATAAATGTTGTGACTATGGAAAGGGGGATTGCAAGCGCTATGGTAAGGGTGGGTCTCCAGTTCCCTATGAAGAGGAATAAAATTGCAATCGCAAGAATTCCTCCAAGAATTGCATTGTTGGAAGTTCTTGAAGCCATGAGCTCAATGAACTGGGAAAAGTCAAGGGTAAGATAGAAATTGGTTCCTTCAGGAAGGGTTTTTGAAATTTCCTCAATCTCTTCTTTTACTTTCCTTGCCACATCAACTGTATTGGCTCCTGAGCTTTTCTGAATCCAGAGAAGTACCCCTTCACCTCTCTGAATCCTCGAAAGATTCCTTATGTCCTTGTAGCCATCGACAACTTCTCCAACATCTCTTAGATAGATCGGTTTCCCTGAGGGAGAAACTCCAATTACAATGTTAGCTACTTCATCAAGGCTTTTGAACTCTCCAATGGTTCTTATTATGTATTCTTTGTGCCCTTGAGTTATATATCCTGCTGGTAGATTAATATTTTCTAACCTCAGAGCAGCTATTACAGAATCAATTGTCAACCCTCTTGACTCAAGGGCAGATTTTCTCAAGTATACTTCTATCTCCCTCTCCTTTGTTGCAAAAACCATTGCTGAGGCAACTCCATCAATCCTCTCAAGTCTTTCAGCTAAATTCTTCTCCACAAGAGTTTTTAAGGCTCTTTCATCGAGGGATGGATTAGTAACTCCGTAAAAAAGTATTGGAAAATCAGTCAGACTTAATTTGTAAATTATGGGATCTGAAGCTCCCTCAGGAAGTAATGCCTTGTAGAGAGCTATTCTATCCCTTACATCCTGAGCTGCAAAATCAAGATTTGTTCCCCATTCAAATTCAACCACAATTAAAGAGAGACCTTCCTGGCTGAAAGATCTGACCTTTTTGACTTTGTTCACAGTGCTAACCCAGTCTTCAATTGGTTTTGTAATCATTGATTCAATATCTTCTGAGGAAGCTCCTCTATATCCTGTAACAATTGTTAGCTGAGGATACTCAATGTCAGGGAAAAGCTCAAGACCAAGCTGATTGTAAGCAATGATTCCAACAACCACAATTATCAAAATCAACATTGTGGTTGTTACTTTATGACTTACTGAAAATTTCGAGATGCTCATTTTCCCCCTCCTTCAATTATTTTCACCTTGGCACCATCCTTAAGACCAAGAACTCCTTCGACAACATAAAGCTCTCCTTCTTTAAGACCTTCTATTATTTCAACATGGGTGATATTTTCTATTCCAGTCTTCACATTCCTTTTTTTGGCTATTCCATTTTCAACTACAAAAACAGAGTTTTCCAAAAGTCCTCCCTTCTTTATGGCAAGCACATCTTTTTTAGAATCTGTTACTATTGTAACTGTTCCAAAAGTTCCTGGTTTTAAGAGTAAATCCGGATTTTCAAACTCTGTTCTTACCTTGAAAGTCTTTGTCATTGCATCTGCTGCAAGATTAACAATTTTTACCTCTCCTTCAAATTTTTTACCAGGGACTGAAGAGACCTCCAGATAAGCTTTCTGTCCTTTTTTTATTTGAACTATATCTTTCTCTGAGACATCCAGATCCACTCTTATCCTTTCAAAATTCATGAGAACAAGGACTCCGCCTCTACTTCCAAAACCACCCATCATTGGATTTATTACATCTCCCTCTTCTGAAAGTCTTTCAACAATAACTCCATCAAAGGGAGCTTTCATTATTGAAACATCTCTCTGATACTGGGCAAGATTTAAAGCTGCCTGAGCTTGCTGGAACTGAGACTGAGCAGCCTCATACGCAAGCTTAACCTTTTCAAATTGCTGAGAAGATATGGCATTCTCTCTATAAAGCTTTTCCATTCTCAAATAATTTGTTTTTGCATCTTCAAGATTTGCCTTTGCAACCTCAAAGCCAGCCTTTGCCTGTTCAAGTTGAAGATCAATGTGACGATGGTCAAGCTCAGCAAGAACCTGTCCTTTTTTAACCTTTTCACCAACATCAACATAAATCCTCCAAAGTTTTCCTGAAATGTCAGGAACAATTGTAGCCTTTTCAACTGGCTCAAGATTCCCAACAAAGGAAAGGGTCTTTTCAACATTCCTCTTTTCAACCCTTTCCACAGATACTGGGAATAGAGTTTCTATGGGAGTGCTCTCATTCTTTGATTTGTTTCCTTTGCAGGAAATTATAGGAATAACAAGCATTGCGAATAGAACCGAAAAAAGAAACATTCTATTTCTCATCTTATACTCCTTATCTAAATTTTTTTGGAAATTAAAATCTTCATTTTTTTATCAACTCCTCTATAGGAACTGCGGCTGCCCTTTCAATTTTAACAAGGGCAACATTGTAATTGTAAAGAGCTTG
>JBBIMS010000293.1:0-2702 GCA_037444285.1 Candidatus Aminicenantota bacterium
AGAAGATCCCTATTTGAAAGAAGCGGCTTTGAGGAGTTTAAAAAATGCAGGAGATGACCAGGAGCTCCTTTACGATTTTTCCTTTTCTGAGGAGAACATTTCAAGGAGAGGCCCTTCAAAAGGGGATCTTGGAGTAATTGTTTGCATGGATGATGAAGTAAAGGAGATTTATGATAAAAAATCATTGTTGACAAAATTTATAAACCTCTTCAGGGAAAGGGAAGGGAATCTTGCTTTAGTAAGTATTGGGGATGGGAAGAAGGAAGAAATTGAGAAAATAGTCAAAAAAGCCAATTTTGGGAAGGACGACCTCTTTGTCCATATCTCCATACCCAATTTTCCTGATCCGATTCTTTTGAGAAGGCACATAGCTTTAAAGATGCTTCTCAACTCTCATTCAACAGCTGTTATGGCAAAGCTCGGAAGGGTTGTAGGGAACACAATGACAAATGTAAGCCCAAGCAATCTAAAATTAATTGGAAGGGCAACATATCTAATAATGAGCCATGTCAATGATACTTTATCCCAGAAGGAATGGATTGAAAAATATGGGAAAATGGAGCCAATTAGTTTCTCTTCCGCAAATGCTGTCCTTTTCGATGCAATAGATTATGTTAGCTCATCTAACATAGGTCAGACAGCAGAAGTTGCCCTCTCAATAATCCGAATTCTTGAAGCTTTAAAAACAAAAAAATTTGTGAGCTGGGAAGATGCTCTGAGAATTCTAAACCTGGAGGGGCTTGAAAATTACCTATTAAAGCTAAATCCAGCCATAAGAGCAAAAAGATAATTTTTTAGCTAAATCCAACTATTTGTCTTTTTCCGAATTTTTGGTATTATTTTTCTTTATGGAAAGAAGAAATTTTTTGAGGAATATCTTTGGCGGAACCATAATTCTTTGGCTTGGAGGAATTTTTTATTTCCTTCTCTCTTATCTAAGTTATGCAAAAAAAGGAAAGGAGGTCTTTCCAAGGGCAAAAATACCATCAAAAGAAATTTCCCCTTCAAAACCAGCTCTTATAAAAATTGGAGATGAGCATGTTTGGGTAATAGAGAATGAAGAAAACATTTTTTCAGCAGTTTCAGCTGTTTGCACCCACAAAAGATGCATTCTCGAGTGGGAAAGAGGGAGTGGAAGATTCGTATGCCCCTGCCATAAAGGAATATTTGATAAAGAAGGGAATCCAATATTTGGACCCCCTTCAAAACCTTTAAAAAGATTCAATGTTGTGAAGAAAGGAGATGAGATAATTGTCTCCTATTAAAAAAATTATTAAATGGCTTGAAGAAAGAATAAATCTCACTGAGATATTCTCATTCCTTTCCGCTTTTGGACTTTATTACGGAGAAATTGATACAAGGGATTCTATAGAAGATGCCCTTAAAAAAGCAAACAAACAGGAACTTCCTCCCTACGGGAGATGGCCCCACATTCTTGGAATCTTAACATTTCTTCTTTTTATATTTCAGATAATAACAGGAATGCTTCTTGCCTTTTACTATCAGCCAACTTTATTCTCAGCCTATGAAAGCACAAGGGAAATAATAAGAGACATTAGCTTTGGTTGGTTAATATTTAATATCCACAGATGGGGAGCAAATGTTCTAATATTAATTTTAATCTTCAGAATAGCAAGGTTCTTCTATGACCAGGTCTGGAAAAAGCCAAGAGAGCTTTTCTGGATCATTGGAATTACCATTTTGATTGTTTCTATAGGTTCATTTTTGACTGGCACACTCCTTCCTTTCGATCAAAATTCTTACTGGTCAACAGTCAGGAATCTCGAGATAATTGAAAAAATTCCTTTAATAGCATCTATATTCAACTTCCTTATTGGGGGATTTCTAATTGAAGAAGGAACCATTATAAGATTCTATTTCCTTCACATTGTCGTATTCCCTCTTCTTCTCTGGATTCTATTTTATCTCCATTTTTCAACAGTAAGAAGGGTTGGGCTCTCTGAAGTGCAATTGAAAAAGATGGAAAAGGTTACCTTCTATCCTTCCCATATATTCTCTCTACTAACTGCAACATTCATCATAATTTTCATCCTCGCATCCCTCTCTGTCTTTTTCCCATTTCAGCTGATGGGGAAAGCTGATACCCTAAAAACACCTTCAGGAACAGGTCCTTCATGGTTTATGCTATCCTTAGTCCCTATTATTGAATATATTCCCTGGGGGCTCGGAGGCTTCTTAATTCTTTTTCTAATTCTTTTCCTGTTTCTTTTACCCTTTTTTGGCGAAAGAATTTTTGAATCCAGAACTCTCTCAAAGGTAATAACTTTTCTCTTTGTTATTCTATATTTAACCCTTTCCTTCTGGGGGTTCAGGATAAAATGAACATACTATCAATCATTTTAAGTATTTCTCTCTGCGGAACATGCCATCCTGACACAAATTCAATTTTTCAAAAAAGTATCCACAATGCTGAAGGGATTCAATGTGTATCCTGCCATGGAGGAGATCCAAATACCCTTGACGAAGGGGAAGCCCACTCCCAGAACTTCAAAAAAATCTCGAGAGTTTCAATCCCAAAGCATTGTGGAAGTTGCCATTCAAACCCTCTAATGATGAAGCCTTATGGTATTTCTACTGACCAGCTCAACCTTTATCTATCCTCCTCCCATGGGAAAGATTTTGAGAAATCCCCAAAAAAACCAGTATGCACTGATTGTCATGGAGTTCATGAAATTAAAAAG
>JBBIMS010000294.1:0-2691 GCA_037444285.1 Candidatus Aminicenantota bacterium
GAAGGGGGTTAAAGAGTTGAAAGGGAGGATAAATAAAATAATTGGGTTTGGTTTTCAGAACCCCGATTATCAAATTTTCAAGGAGAGTGTTGGAAAAGAGGTTGGCTTTTCTCTTGAACTTTCAGGAATTAGAGGAAATGAAAAGGAGAAGAGGATTGAGGAAATTCTTGCTCTCCTTGGATTACTGGATAAAAAAGATGATGACCCTTTCACCCTTTCAAAGGGAGAAAGGCAGAAACTTGTTGTGGCATCAATTCTTGCAACAGAGAAGGAAATTATAATCCTTGATGAGCCAACAACAGGGCTTGATCCCTTTGAAGTTGAAAAAGTTGCTGAACTCATTAAGACCCTTAAAAGAAGGGGTGTAACAGTTATTTTTGTGACTCATTCCCTCGAACTTGCCTTTTCCTTTTCAGATTGGATAATAATTCTGAAAAATGGAGAGATTTTTGAGCAGGGTGAACCAAGGGAAATTTTGAAAAAAAAGGGGGTTCTTGAGTCAGTATTTTCAAAATTACCTTCTTTCCTTAGATTTTCCCAGATGATCGGAGGGGATCTTCTGTCCTTAGAAGAGGCTATTAAAAGGATCAAAAAATGATCTTTGAAGAAAGGGAGGCTCTTGAAATCAAACTTGATCCAAGAGTTAAGCTCATTTTTACTGGCCTTTTCTTTTTGATATGTCTTTTCCCATCTAAATTGTACTCATCAATTGCTCTTTTCCTTTTATCCTTGCTACTTTCCCTTTCAATGAAAGTTATAAGAAATGTTTTAAGAGCGAGATTTGTCCTCTCAACTGTTTTCTTTTTTACAGTTGTCCTCTGGCTCATCTCAAAAGGTTTTGGATATATAGAAAGATCAATTTCAATAGCTTTGAAGCTTGACTCAATGATTGTGGGAGGGATAATATTTATTTCAATTACAAAGCAGGAGGAACTATTCTTTGCTCTAAAAAAATTTTATGTTCCATTTAAACCAAGCTTTGCTCTATCACTTTCAATGAGATTTGTTCCAATTATTTTGAATCTAATAGAAACAGTTATTCAAGCACAAAGGGCAAGGGGTTATGAACTGAGTGGCAACCCTTTCAAAAGGGCAAAGAAAGTAATTCCTCTAATTGGTCCTGTTCTTCTTTATGTTCTTAGATGGACAGACAAACTATCAATTGCCCTTGAGGCAAGGGGTTTTTCTTCTAAAAACAGGGTTGACTACTATGTTTGGAAAATGAAGTTAAAAGATTATTTGTTCCTTTTTATCTCCTTGCTTTTATCTGGAATTATAATCTTTTTAAGAATAAAAGAACTAATTTAGTAAAACTTTACAATCCAACGAGTTTGTAATATCCTTTTTCATTAAAGGAATTTTTAAGGAGGCTTGGAATGAAATTTTCGTCAATTAAAGAAATAATTGATTATGCTAAAGAGAAGGAGGAGGAAGCCAGATATTATTATGTTGAAGGTGCCAAATACACTGACAATCAGAATATAAAGGAGCTTTTTGAGAGGCTTGCAAAGGAAGAGGAGAATCACAAGAGGGTTCTTGAAGAGTTAAAAATTGAAGAGATAGGCAGAAAAGTTGAAGGAGTTACCCTTCCCAAAATAAAAAGTGAGGATATAAAAGTAAGCAGAAAATATTCACCCAATATGAGCCCTCAAGAATTGTTGGAGTTTGCAATTGAAGAGGAAAAGAAGGCTTTCTATCTTTACACAGAGATGGAGGAAATATCAGAAAGCAAAAAGGTAAAGGACCTTTTTAAATTTCTTGCAATGCAAGAGGCATATCATAAAGCAAAGCTTGAGGATGAACTGGAAAACCTCAAAAAATGAGAGTGGTTTTAATCTCTATAACGCCTGATGCTGAGAAGGTCATTGAGCTTGCGGGAAGAACATCTTATCTATCCTTTGATAGAGTTACTGAATTCCCACTGTTTGAGGCGGTCTCAGAAAATGGAGAAATAAAGGTTTTTCGAGGGGAAGATTTCCCTTCCCTCATGGATTTTGCTGAGGGCGAGTTCTTTGAAATAGAGGGGGAGAAGTGGAAAATTCAAAAAAAGTGGAGGAATTCAGCACACAAATTCATAGAAATGCTTATAAAAACTGGACACACATCAGTTCTGGAGCATGCAGTTGCAACATTTCGAATTGAGGGAGGTTCTCGCTCCTTCACCCATCAGCTTGTGCGTCACAGGCTTGCTTCCTTTACCCAGCAATCCCAGAGGTATGTGGAAGAAATAGGTTTTCGATATGTTGTTCCCCCATCCATTGAAGAGAATCCTGAGGCTAAGGAGATATTCCATGAATTTATTGAATTTTCCAAAAGAGCTTACAAAAAATTGAGGGATTTGGGGATAAAGAAGGAAGATGCAAGGTTTGTCCTCCCCAATGCTGTTTGCAGTGAAATAGTAATTTCAGCTAATTTCAGGGAATGGAGGCACATAATTGAACTAAGAGGTCATCCATCAGCACAATGGGAGATAAGAAAGATGGCTATTGAAGTTTTAAAAATTCTGAAGGAAAAAGCTCCTTCAGTATTTTTTGATTTTGAGATAAATAAGGAAAAAGAATGTATTGTTAAAGTTATTAAATGAATTTTAAGGGAAGAAAGTTTAATTTTAAAGAGATGGATCCTTTACAATTGATAAAAAATTAGAGGAAAAGGCTTTATTTTATTTAAAATTCTTTTCAATTATCTTCT
>JBBIMS010000295.1:0-2690 GCA_037444285.1 Candidatus Aminicenantota bacterium
GAGGATGAGTATGGAAAAGTTTACAGGGCTTACAACAAGAGAGAGGACAGGAAGGTCTGGATAAAGGAGATTTACGATTTTCTTCTGGAGGACGAAAAGTATAGAAAGAAGTTTCTTGCAAAAGTTGAAAAGGTAAAAAATCTAAAGCACAAGAATATTCAAAAGTTCTATGATTACTGGGAAGAGGACGGAAAGTTTTTCCTGGAGCTTGAAAATTTAACTGGCACATTTCTGGATGATTTGATCTACAATCCAAGGCGTCTTGACAGATTTGAAGTTATTTCCATTGCCTATCAATTGTTTACTACCCTTTCCTTTGCCCACAGCCGAGGTGTAATTCACGAAAATGTGAGACCTGAACATATAACAATTGAGGATGATGGAGATATAAAAATAACAAACTTTATGATGGTTGATCCATTGCAAGTCCATAGGTTGAGAGTAAAAGCAAATGTTGTTGTTGATGAAGGGATAGAATTTTTAAAATTTGTAAGGTTTGCCTCACCATGGCATTTAAACAGAGATGTATTGGAGTGGTACTCAGATTTCTTCAGCGCAGCAGTTACTGTTTTTGAACTTGCAACAAAGGATACACCCTGGGACAGATCGTCCCCCATGGAGTTTTTTAACAGTGTTCGAAAACAAAAACCAGTCCGTAGTATCTGGGACTTCAGGAAAGACCTTTCCCTCCAATTTGCCATAATAATATCCAAATGTTTTACTGACTACAATTGGGAAAGAAAGTACTTTAAGGATGAAGTTTTTGAGGTGCTTCAAGAAGACTACGATACCGTTGTAAAACCTGTTTTAAAGGAAAGAAAGAGGAAAAAAATTGCTAAGAATAGACTCCATAAGCTACTTACCTTTGCATTGGGGACAATTCTCTCAGTGGGGCTCCTTATCTATCCATCTCAAAGAGAGAACTTTGGCAGTGATACTTCAATACCTATAACTGTTCTTCCCGTTGAAAATAAAACAGAAAATCCTTCCCTCACCCCAATTGCCATTGGTATAACCCAGGAGATAGTTGAGAGTCTTTCTCATATAAACCCTTTTTCTGTAATACCCTTAGAAAATCAAAAAGAATCGAATATTTTAAATAAAAACTTTGTCCTTAAAAGTGAGATAAAGGGTGGAAAAGGGACAGAGTTTGAATCCAAGCTTTTCAGGACAAAGAATGGGAAAAGTGAACTTATATGGTCATCGAGATTTGACTTTAAAGATACATCTTTCCTTAAGTTTTATTTGAGCAGTGATATAATGAAGGCTCTTGGGCTTGATTTTAAAGAGAATGGAAATTTGATTCTTTCAAAAAGAGTAAGTCCTGAAGCTTACAACTTGTATCTTAATTCAATATACTGGCACAACATATTTATGAAGGATCCAAAAAAGGAATATCTTGAGATTTCAAGAAATCTCCTATTAAAAGTCAATGATTTGGATAGGAGTTTCTCCTCAATTTATAGTGCCCTTGCAAGCAATTACCTTCTCCAGCTCGAATACGGTTTTTCAGATAACCCTGGAATCATTGAGTTAGCAAAAGAAATGTGCTTTAAAGCCCTCGAAATTGATAAGAATGATCTGAGAGCTCGTTGGGTTCTTGCATTTTTATTCATGAAGGAAAACAAAAAAATCGATGCGTGGAGAAAACTGGAAGAAATTTACAGGTTTAATCCAAAGAATTCAGTCATAAATGGAGCCATCGGAACATTATACCAGTATTCAGGTATTCTGGATAAGGCTATTGAAAAATACGAAAAAGCTAGGAAAGCAAATCCCCTGCAAACAATTACCTCATTAAACATTGCAAGAATACACATTTTTAAGGGGGAGTATTCAAAGGCTGAAAAGAAACTGAGAAAGATTTTGGCAAAATCAGAGAACCAGTATGCTATTTCATATTTGGGTCTTGCCCTTTCATATCAGGGGAAATTGGAAGAGGCTAAAAAATTGCTTGAGAATGCTTTGGAAAAATATCCAGAGGATAAAGGAATGCTTTTATCCCTTGCAACAGTCTATTCAAAGGGGGGGAGATTTGATAAGGCTAATGAAATTTTAAAGAAAATAGAGCCATCCATCTCCAATGATCCTGACAGAGCTTACAGGGTTGCCACATGCTATTCTTTAAAAAATGATAGAGATTCTGCCCTGAAATGGTTAATGGTTTCAATAAAAAATGGGAATGAAAATTATCCCCTTTTCAAGAATGACCCATATCTTGAGAATCTTAGAAAGGACGGTAGATTTCAAGGTATATTGAAAGAGATAGAAGGAAGGTGGAAGATTTACAAAAAGAAGTTTACTCTTTAAGAAGACCTGGCATTCTTGAAGCAATTTCAAGGAACTCCATAATTTTCCAGATGTATGGATTCCCCCTTCTGATTCTGCAGTATTCATCCTTTAAAGGATATTTTAGAAATGGGCATTTGGAACAGACTTCTTTAACAGGGCAAAAATCACAGCCTCTTCTTTCTTCTTCCCTTTTAAATATCTCCCTGAATCTTTTCTGAACATCTGATGGATTTTCACCAACATACCCGACCTTTTCTCCATATAAGCAAGTTTTTAATGATAGGTCTTCCTCAATAAAAATCTTCTGAATATTCAGGGATGGACATTCCCTTGCAAAAATGCATCCGTTAAGGAAACATCCCTTAAAATTCATTATCTCTTTCTTTAAAAAGTTTTTC
>JBBIMS010000296.1:0-2674 GCA_037444285.1 Candidatus Aminicenantota bacterium
TTTAGAGAATGGATGGAACATAACAAAGACAGCAGAGAGGTTGGGGATATCGAAAAGAACCCTTTACTATAAAATAAAAAAATATGAAATTGAAAAGAACAAATGATATTGCAAATTTTTGCAAAAATGTGCAAGAATTTGCACTTCGTAAATTTCCTTATAAATACTACATTTGAGACGGGTTGCATCAGATTGTTGTGCAAAAAATTGCAAAATTCAGTTTATAACAAAATCCCCAAACCCTCTCCAGAAGCCAATCTCATTTCTGGCATGAATCTTGATATAAATTTTATATGAGGAGGATGAATGGAAAGGAGGTGAAAGTCAGAGAATGGCATGATTTTTTGGAGTATTGGCAAAAGGGAAATGGGAATGTATTTAAATGCCTTTGAAAGAGGCAAATTTAACGAAAGGAGGTTAAAAAATGCTTCTCAAGACTTTAAGGGTAATTTCAATAATTATCATTTTTGTGAGTTTCTTGTTTCTTCCTACATTCACACCTATTCAATCTCCAACTTCTTCTTCAAGCTCAAAAGTCCTTCTTGCTGGGGAGATGGTATGCGTATGGTGGGCATGGAGTTTTTATTACAAGTGCACAATAAAGGAGTAAGACTGAACAAGAAGTAGAGAACAGGGGGTAATCCCCCCTGTTCTTACTAATAAGAGGCCGGTAATATGAATATAAAATTGAAAGAAACACTAAATTTAATTCTTAATATAATCATAGTAATATGTGGATTTACCATAGTGGTCTTGCTTGGAACAAGTACATTTTTTAAATTTGGAAGAGGTGATCGTGAGAGTTCAAGATTAGTGATGATAGAAAAAACTAAAGAAACATCGCATCATCTTCCAGAAGCTCTCAAAGATATCAAAGAGAAAAAGAAAGAAGAGATATTTGAAATTTTAACGAAAAAGAGAATTCGCGGATTTCCAATAGCAATTGAATTCGCTTCTGTTTTAACAATTGGAGGTTCTAAAATGTTATTCTTTCCAATAATAATGAACGAGCCACAAATATACGGAAAATTAAACTTTGGCTTGGTCAATCCTATTCAATGGGGCAGTAACAACCAATTTTCTGAATGTTCTTCAGGTAGAAGATCAATATGGTACATGCCTCTCAATTCATCGATGCTCTATGGCATTTTAATGGACCCTCAATTGGATTATGATAAAATAGGAATAGGATATATTCTGATTAAAAGGATGAGCGAGAGTATTTACGATGTTATATTGGAGGACAATGAAGGAAAGATTTTATTTGCTGCAAGAGGAAAGCTTAAGAAGATAAATCCCGAGATGGGAGAAGGTACTCTGATTCCGCTAAAAAATCAAGAAGAGGTAAGAAAAATTTACTCACCGATTTGGGACATAAAGCCAAAGGATTTTATATTATTTTGTGATACATGCAATTAAAATAAGGAGGAGGCGCTATGAAAAAAAATCTAAAGATTATTTCCCTCATTATTGTTTCTATTTATCTCTGCTTAGGGGGAGGGTTTGCAGCTTCCCAAAAGCCTTTTTTCAAAAAGATCAAACTTACTCTCTCCCATACCATAGGGAAGGGGGTCTTGAATTATCCAGGGTTGGAGGTAATGGGACATAATACTCTTGTTATCGATGATGGCTCTCTCTATTTATACGACTCTAAAGGGCAATTTCCCTTTTATGCCTTAGATTCCAAGACAATGAAGTTAAAGGGTTTTGGCTCCTGGGGAGAAGGGCCTGGTGAAGTCACAAAGGGTCTTCCAGTAATACTAAGTCATACAAAAGAGGACCTGTTTATATATTTACCTCTGGGAATGCGGCTTTTAATCTTCAAAAAGAGTAATCTTGAATTCCAGCATGAGATAAAAATTCCACAATTTCAATTTGGTTCAACTTTCTATATGATTAACGATGAATTGGGCATTTATGTTAACATGGGGTTAGAGACAAAAGGCATCACTTTTGCCCAAGCATATCAACTGGACTCAGTCAAAAAGATTCTAAAAGAGGCTTCCATTAATTATGCAGAATATAAAAAATTTCCTCAGTTAAATAGATTAAAAGATAATCCAATGCTTAAAAAAGGTCCTCTTCATAAAGACAGTGAAGGTAATATCTACTTTGCCAACTATTACTCCTCATTAATAATGGGTTTTTTCAAAGAAAGGGGAACCAATCTTTATCACTTTCGAACCTCGTGGAATTGAGGTGCCAGAGGCAAAGATTAGCGAAAAAGGTGTAGTGATCACGGGAGATCCAGAGCGATGCACTCAGTCTTATTTATCCCTCACATCGGATGATAATAATCTATATGCATTATTTTCAGGGGAGGAGATCACACTGGAGAAGGTCATGGCTTATCGAATAAAAAAAGAGAAAGTTGAGCTCCACTTAGGAGAGGGGAGAATTGTAGATGTTTTTAACAAAAAGGATGGGAGCTATAAGTATTCTTTTGAATTGCCTGTTCTGGCAACAGGGATCGCTTTAAAAGGGGATTCATTGTATGTAACAACAATTGATGGAGAACCTCGTTTGTTAATATTTGAAATGAAAGATAAATGACGATTTTTGATTTGTAACATCAGAGCTTTACAGAGGATTAGAGGAAAGGATTGAGGAGCTTATAAGAGAAAGATTCAAGGATAAAACCATCATCACAATCTCCCACAGAGAATTCAAAAAC
>JBBIMS010000297.1:0-2663 GCA_037444285.1 Candidatus Aminicenantota bacterium
TTCTTCATAGATAGAATCTTTTTTGTTTTTTATATACTTTGAAAGGGGAGATTTTGCAAGAATATAAAGAAGAAAAAAGAGAATGGCAAAATTTATAATCTTCCCAAGATTGCTTATTATATTAATTCCTTCGTGAGCTTCTTTCATAATTTTAATTTCTCGCAATCAAAATATTTTTAATTAATTCTTCAGAAAGGGAATCCAGATCCCTTTCTATAGCCTTCTTTCCCTCCTTTATCTCCTCTTCTAATTTTTTAAATCCTTCCTTTTTTTTCTCCTCAGCCTCAATTTTAGCCTTTTCCAAAATAGCTTCCTTCTCAGAAAGAGCTTCCTTTCTCACTTTTTCTTTATATTCCTCCACCCTTAGATATGCGTTTCTCAGAGCTTCATTAAGAATTTTTTCCTTTTCATTGTATTCATTGAGAAACTGGGAAAAATATTCTTTGTTCTCCCTTAAGACTTTCTCCCTTTCCTGAAAGATTTTATTAATTGGCTTGAAATAAAGCCTCTGTAAGAGGAATAAGAGTAGAGAAAGGATTAAAATTACGAAGAGAGCAGAAAAATCCAAGTTTACCATAAATCATCAAATATATTTATTTACCATTGTCTCCCCAAAAAGTCAAGGTAGCCTGTTTCCAATTTTTGACTTCCTTTTCTTTAAATTATAATCTAACAATCTATAAACAATTTTGAGGAGGTTTTAATGAAAAGATTCTTAATTATTTCATCAATTCTTCTCATCTTAGTCCCATTGATGGCACAATCGGAAGATCCTCTCCTGATAAAGGTAAAACCTGCAAGGCTTACACCCATTAAAAAAGAAGCCTTCCAGTGGATAGATTCCAATAAGGAAGAGATATGCCAGTTGAGTGATTTGATATGGAATTATGCAGAGATTGCAATGGAGGAGTGGAAATCATCAGAAATTCTTTCATCATATCTTGAAAAAAATGGCTTTAAAGTGGAAAAAGGGGTCGCGGGTCTTCCCACTGCTTTTGTTGCAACCTTTGGTTCAGGAGAACCTGTAATAGGAATTCTTGCTGAGTATGATGCTCTTCCCGGGCTTTCTCAGGATGTTGTCCCTTACAAAAAACCTCTTAAAGAGGGAGGTCCTGGGCATGGCTGCGGGCACAATCTTTTCGGAGTTGCAAGCACTGCTACTGCAGTAGCAGTGAAGGAGGTTATGGAAAAAAATAAAATCCAGGGAACAATAAAACTTTTTGGTTGCCCTGCAGAGGAAACAATAATAGGGAAAGTTTTTATGGCAAGAGAAGGAGTTTTTGACGGTCTTTCTTGCTGTATTCAATGGCATCCTGGCTCTAAAAATTCTGTTTCCCTTGAGCCCACAAGTGCTATGAATCAGTTTGAGGTTGAGTTCTTTGGAAAATCAGCCCATTCAGCAGGAGATCCATGGAATGGAAGGAGTGCCCTTGATGCCATTGAACTTACAAATGTAGGTCTTAACTACCTCCGTGAGCATCTGAAACCAACAGCAAGGATTCACTATGTAATTCTTGATGGTGGGAAAGCTCCCAATGTTGTTCCGGATTATGCGAGAGCATGGTATTATGTGAGAGATATTGATAGAGAAAGTGTTGAAAAGAATTACCAGCGGGTTTTGAAGATTATTGAAGGGGCTTCAAAAATGACAGAGACCACATATAAGATCAGATTTATAAGTGGAGCCCATGAGTTTCTCACCAATAAGACTGGGGGAGAGGTTGTATATAGTAATCTTCTTCTTGTAGGTCCTCCCCAATTCAATGAGGAGGAACAGAAATTCGCAAGGGAGATACAGAAAAGTCTTGGAATTGAAGAGAAAGGACTTGAAACAAAGATTGAACCTTTCTCCTATCCCCAGAGGAGCCTTGGAGGAGGTTCAACTGATGTGGCTGAGGTTAGCTGGCTAACACCCACAACAACCCTTGAGATTGCCTGTAAACCCGCTGGAACACCAGGACATCACTGGTCAACAGTTGCTTGCGGAGGCATGTCCATTGGGCATAAATGCCTGATAACAGCAGCAAAAGTAATGGCAGGGGCTGGAATAGACCTTCTTACAAAACCTGAAATTATAAAGAAGATGAGGGAAGAATGGATGGAAAAGAAAAAAGGTAGAGAGTATAAATCCCCACTTCCTCCTGATCTAAAGCCGCCTTTGAAGGAGAAAAAGAATAATTAGAGAATATTTTTCTTCCATCTATTTTTAGCCATTTTTAAATAGGACTCGAAAAGCCAATAAGCTCTGCCTTATAATTTCTCTGCAAATCTTCCTTTAAGGCTTTCAATTGCATCATAATCCCAAATCATAGACAATACTTCTTTTACAGGGAAGCTTCCTTCTATAAATCTTCTTTCTTTAATTTCATGCCTCTTTAGTTTTTTCAACAAATTTGTTTACATTTTCAAGATGGTCTATCATTTCAAGTAATTCATTTTCAGTAATTTGATAATATTCATGGGAGATTAAATTCCGCATAAATATCAGTTTCTTTGCACTTTTAAGTTCTTCTTTATTCATCCATCCGTTCTGAAAAAGGATTTCAAATATTTCTCTATAGGTTGATGGGAAGCCCAGTTTTCGGGAAGTTACAATATGTTCTCCTATTTCTATAAGGGCATTCACAGCCTGAAAACATTCCATGGCAAGGGTATTGTAAATG
>JBBIMS010000298.1:0-2608 GCA_037444285.1 Candidatus Aminicenantota bacterium
GTAGGAGCTAAATGTCTTAAAAGGTTTTCGAAAAACCTGGCTTCTCGGATTCGAGTATTTAAAGAGTTTATAAGCAGAATCGTTGAAAGCCCTTGTTTTGGAGGTTTTTCAAAATTTTCTGATATTAATTTTCCGCCATCTATTGTCAATTTTTTTAGCTCTTCAATAGTTTCTTCCTTTCCATTCATTTTTAGCTTGGCTCTCCCTTTTAAGGAAATAATTGTGATTTTGCTATTAACATTAACTGATCCATTTTCTGATGGGTAAAGCATAAATCCATTCTTTAAATGTATTTCAGTTCCGTCCTTTCCATTCTTCCACTGGAGGTAACCGCTTTTCAAATTTATAAAGTTATCCCCCACGGAGAAGCTTGTTGAGGGATGAAAAAGTAAAAGGGTTGAGTTTCTGCACAAAATTGTCAAACCTGAAAATGGATTGATATTTATTTCATCCCTTGACTCGAGGATAAAAGGAATTTCTTTTAAGGCTATTTCATGCCCATTTCTTTTCAAATTTATATCGCCAAGGAAATCAGTAATTATGAAATTCGAAGGACTCTTTATAACTACATTAACTTTAGAAGGGAGAAGAAAGAAAAATAGAATTATCAATGCTATTAATATTGAGAAGATAAAGAATAAATATTTTTTCACACCATATTAATAATATTAAAAGGGAGAAAAAATTGCAATCTTAAGATTATTTTTTTCCTTTGCCCCTCTATTCGTTATACTCTTCAGGCATAATACCAACAACTTCCACGCCAGCCCCTTTGGCTAAGTCTATCAACTTCACAACCTCTTTGTAAGGAACCCTCATCGCAGCTCTTATAAATATTGTCTTATCAGTTCTTGTGGCATATATCTCCCTGAGCCTCTGCTGGACAAGGTTTATGTCAACAGGTTCTTTATTAATCATTAAAGAGAGGTCATTTTTTACTGTTAGAACTACAACTGTTGAAATGTCCATCCCAGCTTTGCTCCCTCCTGGTTCAGGAAGTTTGACATCAATTCCTTTCTGAATTGCAGGAGTGATCACAAAGAATATTATTAGAAGGACAAGAAGAACATCGCAGAGAGGGACAACATTTGGGTCTGACTTGAGGCTTTTGGCGCCCTTTCCAACATCAATAGCCATAATTGCCTCCTTTCAAAGAATAATATTCTTTCAGAAATTTCAATATTTGTCAACTTCTTTTGAGCTCTTTTAAATCAGCTCTGGAAGACATATTGAAAGGGGGCTTTGATGGGTTCAAGAATTTTGTCAAAAACTCTCTTTAATAAATTGAAATTCTTCAGAATTTATGATTTAATTTTATTTAATTGAATAGTTGAGAGGTTGAAAGATGAAAAGGACATTTCAGCCAAACAGGAGAAGGAGGAGAAAGACCCACGGTTTTCTTGTAAGAATGAAGACAAAAGGGGGAAGAGAAGTTCTTAAAAGGAGAAGGAGGAAGGGTAGAAAGGTCTTAACACCCTCATGAGAGAAACTCTTAAAAAGGAAGAGAGAACCTTAAAAAAAAAGAAATTCTTGAGATTATAAAAAAGGGAAAGAAAGTGAAGAGTGAGAATATTTCAATCTTTGCTCTTTCCAATCAAAAGGGCTTAAGAAGAATTGTTGTAAATGTATCGGGTAAGGTAGGGAAAGCTGTTGCAAGAAATAGTATAAAGAGGATATACAGAGAAATCTTCAGAAAGAATAAGGAAATCTTTCCTGAAAATTATGATATAATTATATCTGCTTTGAAAGATGTGAGGAACATTCCAAGGAATATTTTGCTGAATGAACTTTATAATGTCTTTTCAAGATTGAATAAAGAAGGTAATTTTTGATCCATGTTGAGGAAATTTGCGTTAATCCTTTTGAAATTTTATAAAATTTTTATTTCCCCCCTCCTTGGCTCAAATTGTAGGTTTTATCCCACCTGTTCTACTTACACTTATCAGGCAATAGAAAGACATGGATTGCTAAAAGGAATTTTCCTTGGATTTAGAAGAGTGATGAGATGCAATCCCTTCCATCCCGGTGGGATTGATGAGGTGCCAGAATAATGGAAAAGAGAATTGTATTAGCCCTCGCAATTTCTTTCATAATAATATTCCTCTATTACCAATTCATCGCACCGCCTCCACAGGCTAAAAAGTTAGAGCCTGAAAGAATACCTGTTTCTAAAAAGGAGGTCGAATTAGAAGCACCAAAAAAATTTCCTAAAGTAGAATTGCCTCCTTCTACAGAGGATGTGGAAGAGAAAACTATCAGAGTGGAAACACCCCTTTTCAGAGCTCTCATTTCCAACAGAGGAGGAGTAGTAAAGAGTTTTGTCCTGAAAAGGTACAAAGATGAAAAGGGGAGAGAGCTGGAGCTAATTCCTGCTGTTTCTTCCAACAATCCCTTACCTCTGAGTTTGAAGCTTGAAGATTCTATATCCTTTATAAATAACTCCCTTTTCATTTCCTCAACAGAAGAGATTAATTTAAAGGGGAATGAAAGGAAGGAGCTGGCTCTGACATATTCTTCAGGGAATCTGGGTGTTTTAAAAAAGTTTATCTTCTCCGGGAATTCTTATCTTTTCGAACTGGAAATTTCCATTATTCATGAGGGGAAACTC
>JBBIMS010000299.1:0-583 GCA_037444285.1 Candidatus Aminicenantota bacterium
CTCTCTGGTATTTTATTTCAGTGATATTTGTTTTTCTATTCTTTCACTTTTCCCTGAAAATTATCCATGAGAAAAAGGTGAAAGCCTTAATAATCCTCTTTATTTCTGGACTTACTCTACTCAAATTCATAACAAGAGAACTTGACCTTGGCCAGTCAAATATTCTTCTGGGAACATTATTTTTAATGGGCTTTGACTTTCTTAATCAAAAAAAGGACTTTCTCTCCGGGCTGTTCCTTTCCCTCTCATTTGTTGTAAAGCCCTATTCTGCTATTTCTTTGCCATATCTTTTGTTAAAAAAAAGATTCAGAACTTTTATTTATCTATCTTTTCTGATTATTTTATTCTTTATTTTTCCTTCAATTGTATATGGATTGGAAGGGAATTCTCAACTAATTAAAGGCTGGTTAAAAACAATTTATCTGTCAACTCCCCATCTCCTTGTTTCCAATGACAATGTTTCAGTAATAGGAATGTTTTCAAAATGGTTTGGTGTTGGAAAAATTTCTTTTACACTGTCAATATTTACAATTCTTTTTTTGCTTTTTCTATTCTAATATCTAACTCTTCCGCTGATAATTGC
>JBBIMS010000299.1:593-2564 GCA_037444285.1 Candidatus Aminicenantota bacterium
TTCAATTCTTAAGGGCAGAGATTTAAAATTTCCTGACCCCCTTGAGATTTCAATGGTTTTAATTTTCATACCCCTCCTCTCTCCTCAGGGATGGGACTATGTCTTCCTCTTATCCCTTCCTTCATTAATGATTTTAGTAAATTCATTCAGGGAATTACCTCTTTCTTTAAAAATTTTAATAGCTATTTCATTTTTTACAATCGGTTTTTCCCTTTTTGATTTGATGGGAAGGAAGGCATACGAGAAATTCATGGAGATTTCAGTGATAACCATTGCATATTTTGCTATAATATTTTCTCTATTTTATCTGAGGATGAAAAAAATTGCCTGAAAAGGTCCTTATTATTGTTCCTACTTACAATGAAAGGGAAAACATAAAACCTCTTGTAGATGGTGTATTTTCCTCTTTGAAGAATTATGATGTGAATATCCTTTTTGTTGACGACGGTTCTCCTGATGGGACTGCAGATGAAATAAAGAGGCTTCAGAGGGAGGATGAAAGGATAAAGTTGATTGAGAGGTCAAAGAAAATGGGCCTCGGAAGAGCCTATGTTGAAGGTTTTAATTTTGCAATAAAGAATGGGTATTCCCGTGTTTTTGAGATGGATGCAGACCTTTCCCACAGGCCAGAGTATTTACCTTCATTGATTGAATTGTCAAAGGATTATGACCTTGTAATAGGTTCCAGATATGTAAAGGGTGGTGGAGTAAAAAACTGGAGCTGGCTAAGGGAATTGATCAGCAGATTCGGGAATCTTTACTCAAGATTAATTCTTGGCTTTCCTTTCAGGGATTCAACATCTGGTTTTAAATGTTTCAGAGTAGAGGTTCTTAGAGCTATAATCCCTGAAACTCTTTCCTCAGAAGGTTATTCCTTTCAGATTGAAAATGTGTGGAGGGCATGGAGGAAAGGCTTTAAAATTAAAGAGTTTCCCATAATTTTTTATGAAAGGGAGAGGGGAAAATCAAAAATGTCCAAGAAGATAGTTTTTGAAGCTATTTTAAAGGTCATTGAGCTTAGATTAAAATCTTTTCGTAAAGTGCCCTTTTAAGATAAAATATAAATTATCAGGAGGATAAAATGAAAGTTATGGTTGTTGGTTCTGGTGCGAGAGAGCATGCTATTGTCTGGAAGATTTCAAGGAGCCCCCTTGTGGATGAGATTATAGTTGCTCCTGGGAATGCAGGTATAGCAGAAATAGCAAAGACATTCCAGATAAATGTGGCTGATATTGTTTCTCTCGCTGATCTTGCTGAACAGGAAAGGGTGGATTTTACAATAGTTGGTCCTGAGCTACCCCTCACTCTTGGAATAGTTGATGAGTTTGAGAGGAGAGGTTTGAGAATCTTTGGTCCTAAAAAGTCCTCAGCAGAAATAGAGGGTAGCAAAGTTTTTGCAAAGGAGTTTATGAAGAGGCACAAGATCCCAACCGCAAAATACTTTATAGCAAATTCAGCACCAGAGGCAGAGGGCCTTGTAAACTCTGGATTGTTGGATTATCCCCTTGTTATAAAGGCGGATGGGCTTGCAGGAGGGAAGGGTAGTATTATTTGTAAAGATCCCGCAGAGGCAGAACAGGCTATTAATTCAATAATGAGGGAGAAAATTTTTGGAGTCGCAGGAGAAAGGGTTGTAATAGAGGAGTTTCTGAGGGGTGAGGAGGTTACATTTATGGTTGTTACTGATGGATACCATGCAATACCCCTTGCTTCCTCAATGGATTATAAAAGAGCCTTTGATGGAAATCAAGGACCTAACACAGGAGGGATGGGAGCAATTTCTCCATCCCCATCCATGGGGAGAGCATTAGCCAAGGAGATAATGGAGAAGGTAATAATTCCTACCCTTGAAGGCTTGAAGCAAGAGGATAGAAGATATAAAGGTATTCTTTACGCAGGACTTATGCTGACAAAGAAAGGTATAAAAGTACTCGAGTTCAATTGTAGATTCGGAGATCCTGAGACTCAGGT
>JBBIMS010000300.1:0-2563 GCA_037444285.1 Candidatus Aminicenantota bacterium
TCCAAGGAATCTGTATATTTCCTCTATGATCTCCGAAACACTCTGGAATCTTTCTTGTGGGTTTGATCTTAAAGCCTTCATACAGATGTTTGAAATTTCCCTTGGGACAGATGGATTTGCCTTGTGCAAGGGTGTTATTTTTCCTTCCCTTGCAAGTTTTTCTATTACAAAAGGGTTTGCATCAAGGATTGGCGGAGAGCCTGTGAGCATTTCGTAGAGAATACAGCCGAGAGAGTAGATGTCAGAAATGAAGGTTGATTTTCCTGCGAACTGTTCTGGTGCCATGTAGGGAGGGGAGCCGATCTTTGTTGTTGCATACGGGACACCCTCAATCCATGTTGATGTTCCAAAATCACCTATCTTTGCAATTCCGTCCTTTGTAATCATTATATTTGAAGGTCTGAGATCCCTGTGTATTATGTTGTGTTCATGGGCATGTTTGACACCAAGGCATATCTGTCTGAAATAATTCAGGGCTGTGGAAAGGGAAAGTTTACCTTCCCTCTCTATTATCCTGTGGAGGGGCTCTCCATCAACATATTCAAGAACAATAAAAAAGTAGGGGTCGACTTTCTCAGCTGTTATAACCTGCACAATGTTTGGGTGGGTAAGAGCTGCCTGAACTTGCGGTTCTTTTAAAAGATTTATTAAATCAGCTGATTGCCTGTGGGGTATCTTTAGAGCAACTTTCTTTTTAAGCCATAAATCCTGCGCAAGATAAACTGTTCCAAATCCTCCTGTTCCAAGAACCTCTAAGATCAAATATTTCCCTAATTTCTGACCTTTTAAAAACAATTTAATTCCTCCAGAAAATACTCAAAACTGCCATTGCTGAAATAACTGCTGTTTCGCTCCTTAGAATATATTTTCCAAGGGATATGGATTTGAAGCCATGATTTAATATAAGCTCCTCTTCTTCCTTTTCCCATCCTCCTTCTGGTCCAAAAAGTAAGATGGCTGTTTCTGGCTTGCTTTTCAGGATTTCTTTTATTGGTATATTTCCGTTCTCGCTAAAAAGCAATTTCTCTCCACCAAAAGGAATTTTCAGAAAATCTTCAAGTTCCTTAGGGATTTCAATTTTTGGAAGATACAGTCTTTTGGACTGTTTAAGGGCATTTATGGCTATTAAATTCCAGTGCCTCAACTTTGTCTCTATATTTTCTTTCTTGATTAATTTTGACCTCTTTGAAAATATAGGAAATATTTGATCTGCTCCAAGCTCAGTTCCCTTCTGAATTACAAAATCCATTGTTTCATTTTTTAGAATGGATTGAGCAATAATAATTGGAGGGATTTCCCTTTCTTCCTTCTTTCTTTCAATTATTCTTACCTTTGTGTTTTTTCTTCCAATTGAAATTACCTCTCCCTTATACAAATTTCCTTCTCCGTCTGTAAGAGAGATTTCTTCTCCAACCTTTCCCCTTAAAACCTTTGAAAAATGAATATGTTCCTCCTCAGTGAGAAAGCATTTGTCATTTTCTATATTTTGAGGAGGAATGAAAAACCTGTTTGCAGTCAATTTTTAATGATAAATATTTTTAATTTTTGACTTTATTTCATCGTAGTGCCTTGAACTCTCGTCTCCTCTAAGGGATGCAAGCTGTTGAAGAAGTTTCTTTTCTTCCTTTGTAAGATTTGTGGGAGTTACAACTCTTACTTTAACAAAGAGGTCCCCTCTTCTTGCACTTCCGAGAACCCTCATCCCTTTTCCTTTTAATCTAAAAACAGTTCCTGTCTGGGTTTCCTCAGGAATCTTTAAATGATCATCTCCATCAAAAGTAGGTATTTTGAGTTCTGCTCCAAGAGCAGCCTGGGTGAATGTTATGGGAATTTCCATGTATAAGTTATCACCCTTCCTTTCAAAGATAGGATGAGGTAATATTCTTACAACCACATATAGATCTCCCCTTCTTCCTCCAAACTCTCCCATTTCTCCTTCTCCCTGAATCCTCAGTTTTGCTCCTGAATCAATGCCTGCCGGGATTTTAATTTTTAGCGTCCTTTTCTCCTTTTTCCTTCCAGTCCCCCTGCAAGCCTTGCAAGGGTTCTTTGCAATTTCTCCTGATCCATCGCACTGGGGGCATATTCTTGAAATTGAAAAGAAGCCCTGCTGGTATCTTACATGACCAGAACCTCCACATGCTGGACAGATCTCCCTTTTTGTTCCCTTTTCAACCCCTTCACCACCGCAGGAGGAGCAGACCTCATCTCTTAAAACCTCTATCTCCTTTTCCACTCCCATAAAGGCATCCTCAAGGGAGATTTCAATTTCAAGCCATATGTCAGCTCCTGGTTTTGGACCCCTCCTGCTTCTTCGAGTTGAGAAGAAATCAAAGCCAAAGAAATTGCCAAGAATATCTTCGAATTCCTGGAAAATAGAGGAGGAGAAAATATCAAAATCTGTAAATTGCTCACCCCTTAAGCCAGAGTGCCCATAGGTGTCATATATTCTCCTTTTTTCGGGGTCACCAAGCACAGAATAAGCTTCTGCTGCCTCTTTGAATTTCTCCTCAGCTTCTTTGTTCCCCGGGTTTCTGTCAGGGTGATACTTCAAAGCAAGATT
>JBBIMS010000301.1:0-2561 GCA_037444285.1 Candidatus Aminicenantota bacterium
AAATCTTTTTCAGGAAAGGTTTTATACTCATTTTTAATCAAAAAATTCAAGATTAGGATACGATTTTCGTATCTATTTAGCTATGAAGTTCAAGATGATTTTCTTTTATTTTCTCTTAGTGATCCATAGATATTGGCTTCAGGACTTATTTCGCATGAAACACCTCATTCTAGACTTTAAAATTTGATATTCTGGCATGGAGTTTGAATAAATTTTTGTATGAATGAAATATAAAAAACCGAAAAGGGATACTTGGAATGTTAAGTGAATTAAAATTTATTAATTTTTTAAAGGTCTTATTTCTATGTGGTTTAATTCTTTTTGTATACGAACTTGATTTTTCCGAGGAATTTCTCAAATATGGTCAAAGTTTACCCTTCTTTAAAGGTACTGATATAAACACAGGCAAAGAAATCCAACTAGAAAAAGGTAAATGGACATTAATTTTTTACGCTGGCGAACCCCTAAATGAATCCATTTCTATCTTTAAATATCTTGATATCCTTTTTAATAAATTTAAAAAGATGAACTTTGTGGTGTTAGGAATTTTAAAGAGCACCATAAAAGTCGATGAACTTACAAGAGTTTCCTATTCTATAATATTAGATAAAGATTTATCTATACTAAAAAAGCTGAGAGTGCCGAAAGAGAGAATGGGGATTTTTCTTGTTGACCCAGAGCTTAAAATAAAATTTGCATGCTTTTACTTTATCAAGCAAGAAGATATAAGGTTGCTTGTAGAACAGAACTTATTGGGTTTTACAACACACTTCAAAAAATTTCCCGACAAAATTGCTACAATAGGTGAACCTTTCCCTCTCATCAAGGCAATAGATATTAAATCGGGTAATGTTATTGATACCCGAGAAATTATAAAAAAATTCAATATTTTTGTTATCTTTACTCCAAATTGTCCACGGTGTGCTTTGGAGAATTATTTAAAATCTTTATTAAACTTGCAAAGACCTCTTATAAATGATAATCTTTCAATTCTATTTAGTTCAAGATTTTCTTTAATTGATATTTTAAATCTTTTGAAGAGTGCAAAATTAAATTTGTTTCTTGCTATTGAAGAAATTTATGGATTTGAAGATTTATTTTATTCTAAATCTTACTTCGACTCAGAGGTCATTGTAGCTTATCTTGATGAAAAAGGGGCAATTACAAAAATACAAGACTTTAAAGATTTTATGAAACATTTTTAAAAGTGAGGTTTTAAAGATGGAATTGTTGAGATTTCCAAAACTTTATCATAAAGTTATAAAAGCAGTTCTCCTTTTTATAATTCTCTCTTCACTTAGAGGGGGGGTAGAGGAACAGATTTTCAGAGTTCAAAAGGTTTTCGAGTTCCCAGAAATCGCAGAACCTAAATATGTTCAGGAATACAAGGGGAAGTTTTACATTACAGATCATACAGCTCATAGGATTACTATTGTAGATAAGGGAAAGAATAGAGTTGTAGACTTCATTGGAAAGCCGGGACAAGGTCCTGGAGAGCTTTTCCGTCCTACTCAGCTTTTTATAAGGGATGGATATATTTATGTGTATGACTTTGCTTATGAAACGGGGAGAGTTCAAATATTTAAAACTGATGGCAAATTCGTCAGAGAAATACCTCTCATCTTAAAAGCATGGAGAGGGTTTGCAGTAAATTCAAAAGGAGAGATACTTTTAAATCAGCCTCAAAAGGGGAGTTTAATAACTATATATGATAAACATGGTAAGTTCGTAAGATCTTTTGGCAAGCTGAAAACGGTTTCTGAAATTTATGGAAGTAAATTTTCAGAACTGGATAATTCTTATAAATTTGCAATTAATAGAGTCTTTTTAAGTTTAGATAAAGATGATAATATTTTTGCCGTACATATATTTGCTCCGATTATTCAAAAGTATGACTCCAAAGGTAATTTAACAAAAGAAGTTAGAATAAAAGGAAAGATAATGGACGAGATTGCAGGCTATTTCCCGAAAACAGATAAGCCAACAGGTTTAGTGAAAACAGGAATAGATGGAGTCCTCGTCTATTATTTCATCAAGGGAGCAGTTGTTGAGTTAAAAACTCGAACTCTTTGGGTTTTAATAGGTACAGATAACTACTTTTATCTTTACGACCTTTTAACATTGGAGAAGATTGAGGAGTTGTATTTGGATTATTCTTTATATAAAGGAGGAATTTTCTACTTATTTAGAAGCAATGGAGATTTATTTTTTACCACTGTCCTGAAACCAGGATGTTATAAATTGGAATTATTAAAAAAAATTAGATGAAAGGGGGGTGAAATCCGTGAAAAAGAGGCTGTTGCTCTCGATCTTCGTGATAGTCCTGCTTCTGATTAGTTATTTCGCAGTCCCAGCTCTTTATTCCTGCGCATGCTATGTAAATGGGCAGAAAGTTTGCACTGGTAACTGTTGTTTCGGAGATGGATCTAACTGCAATTGCTACGATTTTGGACACCCAAAATGTCCTCGGGCGCAGTACTAAAGTCAAAATTCTTTGTATTGGGGAGGGTTTATTCCCTCCCCACGATTTTATTGAAGAAAAAAATTGATATTTAAAAAAA
>JBBIMS010000302.1:0-234 GCA_037444285.1 Candidatus Aminicenantota bacterium
TTATCATTTTTTTGATATTTTCCTATAAAAAGTTAAAAGAGATAAAGGAATTTAAATGGATTCTTCCAGCTGGATTTCTGGTTTTATTTGTTTTGACCCTTGTATTATTCCCCAGAATTAGATACATAAGGGCAACCGAAGTTTACATTGGCTCTCAGTCGGCAACCTTCTTTTCTCTTAGCAGGAATATTCAGCTATCCAACAATCAATTTTTTGTAATGAGGGATGACAGAT
>JBBIMS010000302.1:280-2560 GCA_037444285.1 Candidatus Aminicenantota bacterium
AATCAGAGGATTTCTTTGATCTTTCTTTAAAAATTTTTGACATCCCCTTTTTTGAGGGAGCCCGAATGAGAGGGACACTCTCCTACGAGAACCCTCCCTTTCTCAGTTATAAGGGGCAAAAACTCTATCTTCTTGTATTAAAGATTAAAAACAGGAGGGAAATAAGCCCGACTTACAAGGCATTTTTCTGGAGAATAGAGGGCTGGTAAAATTGGAAAATTCTTCAGAAAAAAATTATATAGTAGCTATCTCTCCAGTGGGAAATCTTCTAAAATCAAAGCCTGAAATCCTCTCAGAAGAAACCATAGAAATTGAATGGTTCTTATTGTAAAAAAGGGAGTAATAATCTGGATGAGATTCATAATAGCAAAGACCATACAGATTTTTTCCATCACAAAGTCCAATATTTAAAGCTTGAACATTCTTTGAATTTTTCAATATTATTTCCTTCAATATATAGAGGGATTTCTCAGGGCTTTCTCCTTCAAGAAGCTCCAGCAGAAGATTCCATATTTTCTGGGAGCCTATATCACCTTTTATTTTAAATGGTAATGAGATTCCCTTTATAAATCCATTGAAAACAAAGGAATATTTTCCAGAAACGAAGGGTTGATTATATTCAAGGAAATTTCTTTGGTTCTCAAAGGATGAGCTACGGGCATGGACAAGAAAAAATTTACTTTCAGGAATCTTTTTGAATTCCTCTTTCTCCTCCCATATTGGGTTAATAGATTTGTAAACAATCCATTTCTTTTCATCCTCCATATAGGATATACCCCATCCATCACCCTGCCAGTCTCCGTCAGGGGTTCTACTCTTTTTGCAAGCCTCTGAGAATTTTATAAGAAACCCTTCAATCTTTAATGGTTTTTCAGATTTTACCATAAAAAATCTACACATAAATTCTTCCTCTTTTTGATTTAAACTGAGTTGAAAATATCAGATAGAATATTGACTGTTTCATCAATTTGCTTCTTCTCAATTATGTAAGGAGGTAAAAACCTCACCACATTCTCTCCTGCTGGGATAGCAAGGATTTTTCTATTCTGAAGGGCTTTTAAAATTAAATCCCTCTTTTCCTTTACTTCAATTCCAAGAATCAATCCCTTCCCTCTTATCTCAGCAATAATTTCCGACTTAATTTTTCTGATTTGATTTAAAAAATAATCACCGATCTCCCTCACATGTGATAAAACCTCTTCATTCAGAAGCTCTATTGTTGCAATTATTCCTGCGCAGACAAGGGGATTCCCTCCAAAGGTGGATGTGTGGATTGATTTCTTTATCTTATCTGATATTTCTTTTGATATCAGGGTTACTCCTACTGGAAGCCCACCTGCTAATCCTTTCCCGAGGCATACAATGTCATAGAAATCAATTTCATCTTCTGAAGCAAGAAAAGAACCTGTCCTTCCTGTTCCAGTCTGGATTTCATCAACAATCATAATAACCCCTTTGTTCTCACAAATACTTTTAGCCTCCCTCAGAAAACCTTTATCGGGGATTATCACTCCACTTTCTCCCTGAATTGGTTCGACAATAAATGCTGCGAAACTATCATCCATAATATCTTCGATTAGATTCAGGTCATTGTAAGGAATAAAGTTAAAATCCCATAAAAGGGGCTCAAAGGGAGCTTTGTATTTTTTATTTGAAGTTGCAGATAAAGCTCCCAATGTTTTCCCATGATAGCTTCCTAAACATGAAATAAATTTCTTCTTTCCAGTTGCTAAAACTGCAAATTTCAATGCAGATTCAATAGCTTCTGCCCCTGAATTGGAAAAATAAACTTTGCTCAAACCCTTTCCACATCTCTTTACAATTTTTTCTGCTGCAAACGCTCTTACATCATTGCTGAAACTGCAATGTAAAGTGGTAAGCTTGTCCATCTGCTCTTTGAGCTTTCTGATTATTTTAGGATGAGCATGTCCAAAAATGTTAACCCCGTAATTTGTCATTAAATCAAGGTATTTCTCTCCTGAAATGTCAAAGAGATAGCAACCCTCTCCTTTTAAAAAAGTTATACCCCTATTAACATAGGTTTCAACCATGTAGCTCTTCTGGATCAGATTAAAATTAGAGAATTCATAATTCCCCATTTTTGACCTCTAACTTATGACTGTCCCATTCCCTTCAAGGGCAGAGAAAACAGGATTTTCCAACCTACCATCACCCATATAAATTACCTCCACACCACTCTCAATCGCTCTCTTAGCTCCCATTAACTTCTTCTTCATCCTCCCCCTTGCAAATTGAAAGTAATCTTCAATTTCATGCTTT
>JBBIMS010000303.1:0-870 GCA_037444285.1 Candidatus Aminicenantota bacterium
ACCCCTCTTCTGGATCTAAATTTTTGAAAATGCAATTACTATCTAAAATGAGAGGAAAATGAATTTTGTTGGAGCTAACGAAGCCTTTTATCTTTTTTTCTATAATTTTAATCGAATCTTCAGTCTCCTTCTCCCTAAGCAATACCACACCCACTACAATTCCATTCATATTTTTTGAGTTGACTAAGTCATTGAAACTGGAGATTTGGTTGAGACAAAGGGGACAAAAGAAGGAGGAATAATTTATTGTAATTATGATGATTTTATCTACTCTACTGAAATTAAAAATTTCATCTGCAAGGAAAGGAGAGGTATTAAAAAGGAAAAGAGATGCAAGAATAAGAACTGGATTCATTTTTATTTATAAATCAAACTGTATTTCTTCAAAGTAACCCCCATATTGGCTCTGCTGAAAATGTTATTCTCCTGGTCAATGTAGATGAGATGTGTTGGCTCAGATAAAGTGAATTCAGTAAGGTATTTTCCATTTTTGTCAAAAACATAGACATCTCTACTTTTGTTTTTTGAGAATGAACCACCCAGGACAAAGATATTCCCTTTCTTATCAATCTCAATATCCTTGTAGACAATATCCTCAGGCAATTCAAAAGGAGATGGAACTCTTTCTGGCTTTTTCCATTTTACCTTTTTGCCAGGGAAAAGAGAAACACTCCATAATTTCTTTCCATTTTTATCGAGCTTTTCTATTTTATCCTGAAAAGTATAAACAATGTAGAAATTTCCTTCCCCATCTGTCTCAAATTTTATCGAACCTAACATGCCCCTCCTTATGTCATCTAATTTGAAATATTCAATTTTTCTCTTTAAATTACCCTTCATATCGTAAATGAATATATAGAAGGACTTCTC
>JBBIMS010000303.1:919-2551 GCA_037444285.1 Candidatus Aminicenantota bacterium
TCACCCACAGGATTTTTTATGGGTAATCTACCTTTATAGTTGAGCTCCCTATCGAACACACTAATTATTTTTAGATCAGGTACTCCTTGCTCTGCTACATATATTAAATCTTGATAATATTTTACTAACATGGGAGAGGTAAAAAATTCTCCAGGACCTTGCCCCTTTTTCCCTGCCTTTTTTAAAAATTTCCCATTTTTACTAAATTTTTTTATGGAAAAATCCAGCGAATCACTCACATATATATTTCCTTCAGGATCTGTTGTTACATCTGCCAATTGATATAAGAGATCATCCTCAACACTCCCTATGGAAAGAACCTCCTTTAAAAGAATTCCTTTAACTTCTTTTGCTACAGAAAAAGAATGGGAGAAAATGAGAAAGCTTAGAAGAAAGAAAACAAATTCTTTTTCGATATTTAATCTTCTATATATCTTAAACACCATACATATCCCAGATTGCAGTAACTAGCAGCAATCACAAAACCCCAGAAACCATCAAAGAGGTATAGCTCCATGCATTGATCTAAAGCCTCTTCACATGTCTTCCCATAAGCCTCTTCCAAAAAGAAACTCCCATAGATTGTTAAAACCATTAAAAAAATTAACAATACAGAAATCAATCTTTTTGTCATCTTCCCCTCCTTTACTCCATAAACTCTAAGCACCAAGCATAGCCAATTGCACAGAATGTTAACCAAGCAAACCCAAGAGCAGGGTTAATAACTGTAGCAATTATGGCATCAAAAACACACTCTACATAACCTGCTTCACATTTCCCAGCTTCTAAGGAAAAGGGTGAAACCAAGCCTGCAACTAAAACCACTCCTAACAAACAAACTATTAATTTTTTAATCTTAAACATTCTTTCACCTCCTCAAATTAAAATCATATTTATATATATTCCTTTTCAAATCAATATATCAATGTCAGAATTTGATGTTTTTATGTTTAAATTTGATTTTTAAAATAAACCGAGGAAGCCAAAGAAGATGCTTCTTTTAAATATAGTCCCAACCGCACGCTCTGAGGAATAGTCCTCGCTTCTTTCATATCGAAAAATGTTTTTGTGATTGAAGAGGTTCCCTATTCCCAAGTAAAAGAGAAATAGTCTTTCCTCTATTTCCAGCCTTTTGGAGAAACTGAGATCAACTCTCCTGAAAGGAGGAAATCTTTTGCTGTAAGGCTCCCCCATACTGGCTTATAAATCCCTTCCTCATAATCAAATTCCCTTCCCAGAAGAGGTGTGTAGGGAAGCCCCCTTGCATAGGAAAATCTTAATCCTAAGGAGTCCATTTTCCTTTTTAGATTCAAAATAATTGTGAATGAATGGTCTATCTCATAGGGTGAGCGGGAAAGGGATTGAACATCTCCTTCCTTCCTTTTTGAGTTAAGGAAATTGTATACAAATTTGAGATCATAATATTTTCTTTCTGTCTTTGCAAAAAGCTCAGCACCTCTGGCATAGCCGTATCCATTATTTGTTGTCTTCTCCATCTCTTCAAGGAATAATTTTCTGTATATCTTCTCATAAAAGGTTATTCTCATGGCGCCTTTTTCCCAAATCCAGTCATAACTTAAGGAGAAATGATATGAGGTCTTTTTTCTGAGATCTGGATTCTCCTTTATTTTG
>JBBIMS010000304.1:0-2541 GCA_037444285.1 Candidatus Aminicenantota bacterium
CCCTTGCTTTCAAATTCACCTTTGATGGTAAAAGAATTTTTTTTGAGCCTTTTATGAGATAATTTCTTCCTGTTTTCCCTGGTTTACCCCCCTGCAGACCATAGGGAGGAACCCTCCTTCTTTCCGATAATATACTTATCTCAGTTTCAACAAAAAATTGGTATTCCCTCACAATACCATCACCACCTCGAAATTTCCCTTTACCTCCAGAACCAGTTCTCAGGAGGTATTTGTTAATTCTTATTGGAAGATATTTTTCAAGGGCTTCAATGGGTGTGTTCAGAGAGTTTGTCATGTGGGAATGGACACCCGATATTCCATCCCATCCAGGTCCTGCTCCAGTCCCTCCCCCAATAGTTTCATAGTAGGCAAAGTTCTCCCCATTCATGTCAACCCCTCCAAAGGATATGTTGTTCATTGTTCCCTGGCTTGCAGATGGAATCTTTTCGGGAAGAGCTTTTGCAAGAGCTCCAAGGAGGACATCCACTATCCTCTGGGAAGTTTCTACATTCCCACCCGCAACAGCATAAGGTTTTTCAGCATTTACAATACTTTTTTGAGGTAGAATCAGATTTATTGGTCTCATAATCCCTGAGTTGACAGGGATTTCCTCCCCAATAACACTCTTCATCACATAAAGAACTGCTGAATAAGTTACTGCAAAATTTGCATTTATGCCACCTCTAACCTGGGAGGAGCTACCTGAAAAATCTATGGTAATATTATCCTTTTCAATCCTTACCTTAACCCTTATTGGTATCTTTTTATTTCCAAAACCATCATCGTCCATATAATCTTCAAAGGTGTAGATACCTGACGGTATTTGGCTGAGGAAAGCCCTGAAAAGCCTTTCCGAATAATCAATGAGATTCTTTGCATTCTCAACGCTCTTTTCAACCCCATATTTCTCCACAACTTCCCTCAATCTCTCAATCCCCCTCCTGTTGGATGCAATCTGGGCGATAATATCCCCTTCCCTTTCCTCAGGTGTTCTTACATTGGAAAGAATGAGCTTCAAAACATCATTACATATCTCTCCTCTTCTGACAATCTTAACAGGAGGAATTATCAAACCTTCCTGATATATCTCACTGGCAAGGGGCATTGATCCAGGCTTGATACCGCCAACATCGCTATGATGAGCCCTGTTAGCTAAAATAAACACTAAATTTTTTTCAAAATAAAAAGGAGAAATAAGGGTTAGATCTGGTAGATGGGTTCCTCCTTTGTAAGGATCATTTAAAATAACCATATCTCCCTCATCAAGGGAAATCTCCTTGAGAGCTTCCTTCACTGAAAGGGGCATCGCTCCAAGATGGACGGGTATGTGGGAGCCGAAGGCAAAGCTTTCCCCATCGGATGTGAAAAGGGCGCAGGAGTAATCCTGTCTTTCCTTTATATTGGGAGAGAAGGATGATCTTTTAAGAACACTTCCCATCTCGTCACATATTGATTGGAAAATATTCCTAAAGATCTCTATTTCAATGGGGTCAAACATTTTCCTTACCTATTAAAAGATTGAAGTATTCATCAACAAAACACTCATGCTTCGGTGGGACAAAAGTGGTTCCATCAGAGGAAGATATTATTGCTGGGCCTTTTATAATATCACCAGGGAGCAGTTTCTCCCTGAGATAAATCTTAGCCTCTATAAATTCTCCGCTATAATAAATTCTCCTTTCGCAATAAAAGGCTTCCTCAGAAGCTCTATTTATGGGCTTGGAAGAGGGCAAATCAATTTTGTCCACAATCCCTATGCTTCGAAGCCTCAGATTTACTATTTCAACTTCTCTATCCTTGTAAGAGTGGGAGTAAAGCTTCATATGGATTCTGTGGAAATCCTCCAAAAACCCATTTTTATAAGGTATGTTTAGCTCGTAAGATTGTCCCTTATATCTCATATCGAGAGACTTTAAAAAAATGATCTTGTCTCTTTCAATTCCCTCCAATCTGAATAATTCCAATGCCTCTCTTTCAAGCTCATGAAATTTCCTCTCCATTTCTTCTCTACTTGTATCCTGAACTTTCTTCATAAACGCAACCGAGAGTTCCTTAACCGAGTCCGAGAGAATCATGCCAAGAGCGGAGAAAACACCCTGGAAATTCGGAACAATTACATTTCTAATGCCCAACCTTTCGGCAAGGAGAGCGGCACATATTCCACCTGCCCCACCAAAAGCAAAAAGGGAGAAATCCCTGGGATCATAACCCCTTTCAATACTAACAATTCTCAAAGCCTTTTCCATTGTTGCCGAAGCCACCCTTACAATCCCTTCTGCGCTCTGGTATAAATTTAATCCCAGATCCTTCGCTAACTTTTCTATTGCTTTAAAACTTCTCTCAGGAAAAATTTTCATTTTCCCGCCAAGAAAATGCTCAGGAACCATCCACCCAAGAACCATGAAGGCATCTGTAACTGTAGGAAGTTCGGAGACTCCATAACATGCAGGACCAGGGTCTGCCCCTGCACTTTCAGGACCGACCTTCAAAACTCCACCTTTGTCAATTTTTGCTATTGAGCCTCCTCCTGCTCCTACTGTT
>JBBIMS010000305.1:0-2541 GCA_037444285.1 Candidatus Aminicenantota bacterium
GGGGATAATTGATGTTTTCCCTGAGCCAATAAAGATTGAACCGATCAGTTTGAGGAGCGGAAAGTTGAGGGAATTGTTAGGTCTTGATATTCCAGCGGATATGGTTGAAGATATTCTAAAAAAGCTTGAGTTTAAAATACTATCTTCGAGAAAAGAAAATGGAATGATGGTATGGACAGTTTTACCACCTTCTTTCAGAGCAGATGTGAGGGAAGAAGCAGATCTTATTGAAGAGGTTGCGAGATTTTATGGATATGGGAAAATTCCATCTACTGTTCCTCAAATCCTTCTTGATGAGGTTTACATTGACCCGGTAAAGGAAAAGATAAAATCAATTTCTACTCTTTTAAACTTCCAAGGTTGGAGCGAAGTAATAACTTTCAGCTTTATCGATCCTGAAGAGGATGTTTCTGCAGAGAAGGGTGAGCCAATTGCAATAATGAATCCGATCTCCAGCAAATTTTCAAGGATGAGGAGGGATCTCCTTACTGGAATTTTGAAAACAATTTCTCTTAATCTCAGCAGGAATGTTGAAGGGGGGAAGATTTTTGAAATAGGAAAGGTTTTCTGGAAAGATAGGGCAATCTTTGAGAAGAGTAATCTTGCTCTTGCCTCCTTTGGAAAACCTATGGAAAAATGGGTTAAGGAAAAAGAATTTTCCATCTTCTCCTTAGATGGAACGATTTCCCTTATCCTTTCTTCTCTTGGTTATGATAATCACAAATTTTTAGAAAAAGAAAACCCAATTTTTCAAAACTTTTCTTCCCTATCAATTCTTGTTGATGATGTTGAGATAGGAAGTCTTGGAAAGGTTAAAGAGGAGATCCTGAGGAAATTTTCCATTGAGAGTGATGTTTATTACGCAGAAATTTGTCTTGATACACTATTTGAAATGCAGGCGAGTCCTTCAAAGATCCAGCCACTTCCTCGATTCCCTTCAATCAGAAGGGATATTTCCTTTCTTATTTCAAAGGGTATTAAATACGCTGAGCTTGAAGAGGAGATAAGGAAAATAGGGATTAAAGAACTGGAAGGATTTTTCTTGTGGGACATTTTCAGGGGGGGAGAGATTCCTGAAGATAAATTAAGTATGACCATCGGCTTTGTTTTCAGATCCCCTGAAAGAACCCTCACCAATTTAGAAGTAAACGAGATGATGAACATTATTGAAAAGGTTTTGCAGGAAAAGTTTGGCGTCCAGATTAGAGGTAAAGATGTCCGATAGGTTGACTTTTGAGATGGAAGGTTTTAAACTATTGGAGGAAAGAATAGCTGAGTTAGTAGAAAAGGCGAAGAAGCTTAAGGAGGAGAATTTGGCACTGGTGAAGGAACTGGAAAGGTTAAGAGAAGAAAAGGAAAAGCTTGAGAAAATAAATTTAGAGCTCAAAGAAAAGGAAAATCTTTTGAATTCTTACAAGGAGGAAAGAACCATGATAAAGAATATGATAGAGAGAATAATAAACAAAATTGGAGAAATAGGGATATAGATGGAAAATACTGTAAATATAGAAATTTTTGGAGAGACTTTGCAGATAAGAACTTCAAAGGATAAGGAGGAATTGAGGGAAATGCTTTCCTATATTGATGAAAAGAAGAGGGAGATAGAAAGGGTCTACCCTTCTTTAGAACCTATAAAAATAGCAATACTTGTTATGCTTCATATTGCTGACGAGCTTTTTACTTATAAAAAATGGTTGAAAACAATTCAGAAAAAAGCTGAAGAGATAGAATTTGGACTGGAAGAAGAGATTAAAAGATTAATATGAAAGAAAATTCTTTTTATATAGAAAAAACTCCCAGATCCCACCCTCAAATCCCTCCTTATTCCCTTTAGTTAAGGAAAGGAGGTAGAAATGACAGGTTCAATATTCCTTATAATTGGAATACTTCTTATTTTATCAAGTTTAACAATATTAGTTTTTGTTAAAAAGTTTACCATAGACAAGATAAATAAGCAGGCACAGGAAAAAATTAGTGCCTTGCTGGAGGAAGCAAGGAAGGAAGCTGAAAGAATAAAGAAAGAGGCAAGTGAAGAGGCAAAGGATAGATACAATTTTTTGAAGAATGAGCTTGAAAGGCAGAACAGAGAAAGGAAAAACAGGCTTAATGAGCTGGAAAGGAGGTTGCTTCAAAAGGAAGAGAGCATTGAAAGAAGAGCAAATCACCTTGATGCAAGAGAAAGGGAGATTGCAAGGAGGGAGAGGGAAATTTCACTTAAAGAGAGGGAGATCTCAGAAATTAAAAAACAGTATGAGACCCTCCTCGAGGAAGCGAAAAAAGAGCTTGAAAAAATCTCAGGTCTAACTGCTGAAGAGGCAAAAAAGATAATTTTGCAGAGGGTCGAAAGTGAAGCAAGGCTTGAGATTGCCCAGACCCTTAAAAAACTTGAGGAAGAGTTAAAAATAAGGAGTGAAGAGCTTAGTAAAAATATTATTGCCCTTTCAATGCAAAAAATAGCTCCAGAATATGTTGCAGAAAGCACAGTTACAATAGTCGACCTTCCCTCTGATGAGATGAAAGGAAGGATTATTGGAAGGGAAG
>JBBIMS010000306.1:0-2533 GCA_037444285.1 Candidatus Aminicenantota bacterium
CAATTTACCTTGTTGACCCCCTGACAAGAAAACCCGTGATTGTTGGCGGAAATCTTGTTTATCTAATTGGACCTAAGGGGACACTATCTCCTGGTGATTACATAACCCTTCCTGCTTCCAACTACCTTGCTCAGGGAATTGGGATTCCAAAATCTGCAGGGGGAACAGGGCTTCCCTTACCCGATGAGGTTGTCCTTGATAAGGACGAAGTTTCAGCAATAAAGGCAAGAACTCAACAGTTCAATGATTTTCTGAAGAGCATTGCCAGCACAAACAATATCCCAATACTGGATGTAAATTCTCTATTGCTCAAAGCAACAAAGGAAGGTATAGTTGTTGGAGGAGTCAAATTGACCACAGCCTTTTTAACAGGAGGTCTTTTCAGCCTCGACGGTGTTCATCCATCATCCTTAGGACACGCCATTGTTGCCAATGAATTCATTAAACTTCTAAACCAAACTTACGAATATGAAATTCCCCTTTTAAACCTTTATGATTTCCTCCACAAGGAGAGGAAGAAAACAGGAAGCGAAAGTTTCACACTTGATTTTTCAGGGCTTGAAAGGGTTATTCTTGGCGAATATTATAAGGAGTTTAAGGAGAAAGAAATAAAGTAATTGACTGAAGAGAAAAGCTGAGTTTTTAAACCCAGAGATAAATCTAAAATTTAGAGCTTCCTTAAAATTTCTCCTAAAATTCCTCTTTTTATTTCAATTGCATTGTAGGGACAAACCTCCTGACAGCAAAAGCAAGAGATGCAATTTCTGTAATCTATTTTCAAACCCTTTGAATCTTTCTTTATGGAATCTGTCTGACAGACCTCAGTGCAGAGCATGCAGAGTTTACAAAGTTCTCTGTTTATAAAAGGTCTGGGAAGTGAACTCTTAAGCCTTGTTGTGAAAAAGGAGAAACGCTTTGATGGAGGTGTTGAATCAGGTAGCTTGAAATTTAGAAGAACAAAGGAATCACCATTGAGAATCTCAATTTCATCTATTTTTGAGCCTTTGATCCCCATCCTTTCTCCAGCTTTTACTATACTGTATTCATCCCCAAGTCCTGAGAAGTAGGAAATGAATGTGTCTATGGCAAGAGCATTTTCAGAGCCAATTAAAATTCCGAACCATCTTTTTCTTCCATTGGCAGGACCATTTCCATCCATCCCAAGAATACCATCTATGATTGTTATTACTGGTTTTTTAAACCTGTAAAGATCAATTAGGAATTTTGAAAAGGATAAGAGGTCATTCCCGAATCTTATGTGGCATTCAGCTTTCCTTCTACCGGGGACAATTCCAAACATATTTTTCACACCGAGGGTGAGAATAAACTGAGTGTGAGTTTTAAGTTTTGCGATGTTTACAATTTTGTCAACCTCGAGAACAGGCCTCGCAACCTCAAGTTTTTTAAATTCTCCCTCTTTGAAATCAACATTAACTGAATCCTCAAAGGAAATAAGTCTTATGCTCATTTCCTTTGAGATCTCCTGCATCCCTGTTCTTGCCACCACCTTCTGAAATGATTCAATGGATGGACTATCACCTATGTATGGTACCCCTCCATTTTCAATAATTATTTCAGCAACTGCTTTCACAATTGATGGATGCGTTGTAACCCCTTCTTCAGGCAATCTTGCAGAAAGAAGATTGGGTTTAATAAGAATTTTTTCCCCTCGAGAGAAAAATTTATTTGCACCACCAAGAGATTCAAATATTGAGAGAATAGAAGATTTTATTTCTTTTAAATCATAAGTTCTACATTTTCTCAAAACAATTTTTTCCTTATCTCTCACCCTCTCTCTCCTTAAGATATTCTCTAAGAGCTTCTGACCAATGTCTAAAATCAGGGATCCCCAAAAGTCTAATATTTCTGTTTTCAAGAACAGAGTATCTGGGTCTTTTAGCTTTCAAATTGAGTTCTTTTGAAGAAACTGGTTTTATATCAGCTTCTATTCCCATTAATTCAAAGATTTTTTTTGAAAACTCAAACCATGAACACTCCCCTTCATTTGTCATGTGATACAAGCCAGAGGGAGCTTCATTTAAAATAAGCATTTTAACTTTCTCAGCAAGCTCCTTTGTGTATGTGGGTGTCACAATTTGATCTGAGACGATTCTGAGTTCCTTTCCTTCTTCCCATTTTTTCATGATTCTTTCAATGAAATTTCCACCCTTCGAGGCTTTTCCCTTAGCACCGTAAAGACCACATGTTCTTACAATATAAAATTTCTCGCAAAGATTTTTAATGAATATCTCTCCACAAAGTTTTGAAAGAGCATAAACAGAAAGAGGCGCAGGCAAATCATCTTCGTTGTAAGGGGATCCTTTCTTCCCATCAAAAACATAATCAGTGCTGAAGTGGACAAGGAGGAAATTGAATTTGCTCGAGAGAATAGCGAGGTTTCTAATAGCAATGGAATTTAAAAGAAAAGCCTTCTCAGGATAATCCTCGCATTCGTCAACTAAATGATAGGCAGCTGTGTTTATCAAAATGTCAGGCTTAAAATCCTCTATAGTTCTTTTGACCCTTTCAAAAT
>JBBIMS010000307.1:0-2527 GCA_037444285.1 Candidatus Aminicenantota bacterium
AAGGAGTTTTTCGCAATCATCACAAAGGAATTTTGAAATTTCTTTGGAGAATTCTTTCAAAATTCCTCTTGCTCCAACAATTCTTTTTTCTCTATTTTTATGAAAATTTTTGCAATAAATATCCACAAACAAAGATAAAATAGAGATGTCTTTCTTCATTTTTTTCAAATTCTTTGCCACAGGTCCAACTTCCATCTTTCCTCCTTTTCAGAAGTGAAGTGAGCTGTGGGAAAGGCAATCTATTTTCAATTCTTTTTCAGAAAATGCTTTCCCTGTGAGCTCACAAAGATAAGGTTTGTCAGTGTTGGGGATCATATTCTTTTTAAAGTGAGAACAGTTCAAACACATTCTTAATGTGTTGATAAGCCCTTCATTTCTGAGAGAATCTATAAGTTTAATGAAAAATAAAAGAATTTTTTCTTTTTCGCTTTCTGGGAGATTTTTTAAAATTTTCTTTATGGGACTGTCCCAGATTTCCAGGCTTTCAGCAAGTCTCATCCCTTTTTCAGTAAGGTTTATTGTGAAGAATCTTTTGTCTTTTATATTTTTTTCTTTAAAAACAATCTTTTTCCTTTCAAGGGTGCTGAGAGCATCACTGACAGTAGCTTTGGTAAGCCTGAATTCAGAGGATATAGAAGAAACATTTCGCATGTTTTGAGGATATTTTCTTAGATAAAGAATAAATTGAAGCTGGATGGGGCTTAAATTCAACTCTTTCACTTTGTCCCACATCAAATTTCTGTAAACAGTGAAAAGTCTTTCTATTGCGAAAGAGATTTTTGAATCAATATCATTTCTTACCATTTCTTACTCCAAATTAGTTAGAAATCCTAATCATATTTTAATATAGGAAAATTTTTCCTTTTTGTCAAGGGATTTATAAAAGAAATAACTGATAGAGGGGAAAAATATATGTTTTTTTGACTTTTGTTTCTTTGTCAATTATATTAAACCTCTTAAAGGGGAAATGAAACTTTTTTACTTTTTTAAGAGATTATAGAAAATGAAAAGGTTGAAATATAAAGAAATTCTTTCCTCAATTTTCCTAATATTTTCTGACATAATTTCAATATTCCTTTCTCTATTAGTTGCCTACTCATTCCGAGCCTATATACTCCCCCATATTTTTTCAGGTTTTAAAATTAAGCCAGTCCCTCTTTCCAATTTTCTATCTGCATTTTATCTCCTCGGAATCTGGCTCCTCCTTTTCTTCCATGACAGATTGTATACAAGAAGGCTTGTTTTCTGGGAAGAGACAAGGCTTATCTTTAAAAATACGACCCTTTCAATTGCAATAATAATGCTCTTTGTATTTCTCCTGAGAAAAGAAAGGGGATTCTCAAGGGCAATATTTATCCTCCTATGGTTTTTCAGTTTAATTTTTATACCCATGAATAGATTTTTAATCAAAAAGCTACTATCCAGGCTCGGTCTCTGGAGGAGGAATGTTCTAATTGCAGGTGCGGGCTCAACAGGATTGAGAATTGCTAAGGAGATAATGATGACACCTTATATTGGATACAATGTGGCAGGTTTTCTTGATGATGACAGAGAGAAAATAGGAAAGAAGATAGATGGGATAGAGGTTTTGGGCAAACTTTCAGAAGTTGAAAAATGGATAAAAAGAACCTCTTCAGATGATGTAATATTAGCTATACCATCTATAGGCGAGGAGAAGCTAAAATCTTTTGTTGAAAGGTGCGAGCCTATTTCAAAAAATATAAATTTTGTAAGTAAATTTGGTCTTTTCTCCCTTTATAACCTCAAGACAGAAAGAATCAACAACTTCCTTCTAATTTCCGCAAAAGGAAGGCTTCTCAACTCGTGGCTCAGAACTTTTAAAGATTTTTATGAGAGGGTGTTTGTTCTTTTAATATCACCCATTTTATTTCTTTTCTCCGCAATAATTGCCCTTTTAATAAAAATTGATTCTGAAGGTCCTGTCTTTTTTCTCCAGGAAAGGGTAGGAAAGGGTGGGAAAAAATTTAAATTAATGAAATTCCGAACAATGTATAAAGAATCTGATGAGATTCTAAAGAGACTTTTTGCAGAAAACCCTGAGCTCAAGGAGGAATGGGATAGATTCAAAAAAATAAGGGGGGATGATCCAAGGGTCACACCCTTTGGGAGATTTTTGAGAAGATGGAGTCTTGATGAGATTCCCCAATTTTTCCATGTTTTAAAGGGGGATATGAGTCTTGTGGGTCCAAGGCCCTACATTCCTTCTGAACTTGAGAATAATCCTTCCTTAAGGGTAATCACAAAAGTTAAACCAGGGATTACCGGTCTCTGGCAGATTAGAGGGAGGAATCTTCTAACATTTGAAGACAGAGTAAAGCTCGATGAATTCTACATAAGAAACTGGTCTCTCTGGCAGGACTTTGTGATTATGCTTGAAACAGTAAAGGTTGTTTTAAAAAGGGAAGGAGCCTTCTGAATAAAAAGTTTGACTGTCCGAAGATTGGAGCAGGGCAGAAGTATTGTGGAAAATAAATTGACATTTTAGTTTTAGTGCAATAGAATGAGG
>JBBIMS010000308.1:0-654 GCA_037444285.1 Candidatus Aminicenantota bacterium
AACCTTTATAAGATCTTTCCCTTTTTTATCCAGGAGAAGTACATATTTACCTCCAACATAGGTCTCTCCGAAACTTGAACTTAACTCTAAAGTTGGATCCATGAATATCATCCTTCCATCTTTGAGAACAACTCCTACAATGGCATGTTCCAAAAATATCAAAGGGACTTCCCTTTCTATATTCTGGGATATATTTATCAGGGCATCGTAAGCTTTCACTCCGATTTCTTTTAACATTGCAATCATTAGAATGGATTTATCTCTACACACCCCGTATTCCTTTTCAAAGGTATATGTAGCAGGATGGGGTTCAATAAAGGCACCAAGATCCATGGATGACCCCATATAACGAATCTTACTGGAAACATATCGGAAAATAGCAAGGATTTTTTCTTCTTCTGTTTTAAGACCTTTTGTGAGCTCAGCAACCTTTTCTTTCATTTTTTCATTGGAGTCAATTTTCCCAACATTAAGGCTTTCCCCATACCTTGAAAGTTCTTTCCAGTCTTTAAAAGTGCTAACAACAAGTTTTAATGCAACATCTGTAATTGGAACCATTCCAATTTCTTGAATTATCTTTGGAGAATTCTCCTTTCTCCATCTGTAAATAATTCTATTCCCTTCTCTTTTCTTTTCAAACTGGAGTACACCATT
>JBBIMS010000308.1:664-2522 GCA_037444285.1 Candidatus Aminicenantota bacterium
ATAAATTTTAAAGGTTTTGATGAAGGAGCATCAATCTCAACTTCCTTCTTTGCTATTGGCTCAAAACTCTGAAAAATAATTATGTTGTTATAATGCCCCTTTATGAGAGGCTTTGATTTCTCCTCCACAATTGTCTCAACAGAATCTCCAACCTCAAGGGAGGGGAATGTAATGCTTAATCTTCTGAAATTTTCCTCGAAAATGTTCATCTGCTGGGTTTCTTCAAGGGTTCCATCCTTTATTAGATTTGAAGGGACATCCAGAACCTTTCCATCCTTTTTTATAACCCTTGCAAGGGTGATTTTCACCTCCGAATATCTTCTGTGATAGGGAATCTTCTTGACAGAATAATCTCTCTTACCCTTTTCAGAAAGTATCTTTACAAGAGTGTGTTCCTTTGATGTGAACTCTCCGCTCTCTTCAAACCTGACTTTATATTTTTCAAAAACTATAAGGAGGTTAGCATCCGGATAATTTTCCCTTCCACCAGCTTTTTCAATCTCCTCCGTCACCCTCTTCAGCTCATCATTGCTTTGAGGAAAAAGAGGTATTATAAAAAACGAAAAAATTAAAAAAACAAAAAATACTTTCTTCATAATCTCTCCTTCAATCTTTCATGATATTGAATTAATTTTTTCCTGTCAAAAAATTTTGGGGAGAGGACCGGGACTTCTATGCGGTTTATGAATTACGGATAGGGAGAATACCACAATTGGCAGCGATTTTAAGGGGATAGAAGTTGAGCAGGAAAAGTGATATCGCAAGACCTGATCCCAATTCAATTTTTCCATATTTTCTTCATCGCAGATATAATTTATATTTATGGAGTTTTAGCGAATTCATTTCTTCTTTTATCTCAATTGTTTCTTCTTCGCTCACATATACGTAATCACCTTTTGCAAATACAATTCTTCCATTATAAGGGACTTCTAAACCCCTCGCATATGTTAGCCCATTAAGATCATGAAGATTTATGTAATACTTTCCTTCAAAGCCTCTGCTTTCGAGAAGCACAACCATGAAGTATTTATCTTTCAAACTATAAATATCGCATGGATGTAAAAATTTGTCCCACCAGTTTGAATGCTCAGAGGAAAATTCGTATGGAGAAAAATTTGCAGGGAAATCAGGCGTAAATGGGTAAAACTTGGAAAATTTTTTCGGACTATAAACCCTTTGCATATCTAAGTTGTAATTGTAAAAATACACAGAGTATTTATCAGGATATACAAGTAAAAAACCTTTGCCTTTAAGGTCTCCTATTCCTCCTACATTGAATCGAGCCATAAAAGCTCTTAAAGTTTCATCTTTACATTTATAAGTTTCTTTTAATATTTTTCCGTTTCTGTTATATTTCTTTAATATATATGGCGTATTGTAGAGAGAGAAAGTTATGAAATTCCCTTCTCGATCAAGTATTATATCTGCAATGTGAGATTTCAAACGAAACTCCTTGAAGTATCTATAATCAGGGGAAGGATAAAACTTGATAGAACGTTTTGGTAAGTCATGAATGTAGAGATTGTCGTCTTTGTCACATAAGACAGGCCATGCAATTTGAAACTCTCCGGGCCCCTCGCCTTTTTTGGCAATGACACGAACGAAATTCCCTTTTCTATCGACCTGAAAAATTTTTTCTTCTTTTCTTGAATATAGGAAATAATCTCCTTTTGAGTTCAGTGTCAAAAAATAGGAAAGAGGAAAGTTCAACTCTATTTTTTCATGTTCTTTAAAAAGCTCATCCCATTTAGAGAAAGATTTAGCTGAATCCTCAAAATAAATGACATTTTTTTCTTTATATTTAGGGCTACATTCAATACTTATCAAAACAAAAGAAAAAATAAGTAAGATCCTCGAA
>JBBIMS010000309.1:0-2521 GCA_037444285.1 Candidatus Aminicenantota bacterium
AGTTTTCTCAAAAACAGATCTTTTTGAGATGCTTTATGAAGGTAAGAGAACAAAACCCTTTACCTTCTCTGTTTGGTTAGGGGATAAATTTGAGATAGAAGATGATGAAATTCAGCTGGGAGATCGCCTCTATTTTCTCTTTTCCAGTGGTGAACCTTCCATCCTTGCCCACTTCTACAATGGCATAATTAATATAAAAGAAGAAACTATTCCATTAGGAAAATCTGATCTTAGAATAGGGAAAATATCCCTTCAGCCTTTGAAAAAGATCAGAGGGAGAAAGATTCTCTGCAAAACAATGGGAATTTCCATTCTTACAAACCCGGATGAATCAGCCAGAGATTTTAAAAAATGGTATGTGACCCCCACCGATGATTTGACCCTCTTTAACAATATCCTGAAGAGAAGGACAAATGAGAGGTTCGAGCGGATAAAGGGAAGGAAAGGGAACTTTGAGATTGAGTTAAAACCTTTAATGGGCTATAAAGACTCGATAAATGAAACTGTGGTGAAGCATTATGGAGCATATTTAAGAGGTTTTAGAGGATCTTTCTGGCTTGAAGGGGATGAAGAGATATTACAATTTGTCTATGATTTCGGTCTCGGCGTAAGAACAGGGCAGGGATTTGGGATGATTGAGGTTATAAAGGAAGCAGAATGAAAGGAATAACCGAGAAGAATTCCCGTAAGCCCCAGAGAATTAAACCAACCTATAAAGCGATTGTCCGAATTCCAAAAAAATATAAGCCTTTCTTCTGGGATTGTCCGGAAGGCAAAGTCATACTTGAGAAATTTATATTAAGGATTCTTCAATACGGAAGATTTGATGATCTAAAATGGATTTATAAAAAATATCCTGAAGAAACTTGTGAAATAGCTTTCAAATACCCTGAGATAAAAAGGGGGGTCAGATTCTGGATAAAGTGGTGGAGGGAAAATGGAAATTGAAAAAATGAAGAAGCTGGCAAAAGAAATTCAGAGAAATTTTAAAAATTTTTACCTGGCAGGTGGGACTGCCATTATGCTGAAGCACCAGCACAGAATAAGCGAAGACATGGATTTCTTCTCCTCCAGGGCTTTTTCCTTTTTGAGATTAGCTACAAAACTGAGGAAAATTTTAAAAGTAGAAAAGGAGGAAAGATTTGAAGACAATATAGACTTTATCATTGAGGGTTTAAAGATTTCATTTGTTTTTTTCCCCTTTGAAAACATAAAACCTCTTGAAAGTTTTGAAGGGATAAAGGTAGCCTCAGACTATGACATTTTTCTGAACAAGATTTACTCAGCGGGTAGAAGAATAGAAAGTAAAGATGTTGTTGATTTTGCTTTTCTCTATGATAAATACAGATGGAAGAAGGATTATGTTAAAAAAGATTTTGAGAAAAAATTCCCTGACCAGAGCTTTGAAATATACCTTGGAGCTATTTTGTCAATTGAGGATTACCCTGAGCTGGACGAAAGGACAATAAAAATTGTCCAAAAGTTAAGAAACGAATGGCTAAATTAGAAATTAATTATAGGTAAGGGGAAATGGTAAAGGATAAAAAACTTCTTGAAAAATTTGAAATGGAACTTATCAAAAAAACCCCCTCAGACATTGAAAAAAATCTTGCAATCTTTAATGAAATGCTTGAATTTGCGAAGGAAATGAAAAAGATTCCTCCTCCTGATCCTTTTGAAGGGATAGAAATCGATATAAAATATGCAGGAACAATAAATGGAATTAAAAAAACTTCTTAAGAATCTGGCAAGGGAATTTGAAAAAATTAATCTTAATTACATGATAATAGGTGGCCAGGCGCTTTTAATTTATGGAGAACCAAGGTTAACCAATGATATAGATATTACAATTGATGGTGGACTTGAAAAATACGATTTGCTCATTGACATTTCAAATAACCTTAAATTGAAAATCTTACCCGAAAATCCCTTTGAGTTTGTAAAAAATACAATGGTTTTACCAATGCTGGATGAAAAAACAGGATTAAGAATAGATATTATTTTCTCATATTCTCTTTATGGAAAAGAGGCTTTTAAAAGGGTAAATAAAATCAAAATTGATGATGTAGATGTGGACTATGTTTCTGTAGAAGACCTTATAATCCATAAGATAATAAGCGGTAGGGGAAGGGATTTTGAAGATGTGAAAAATATTATATTGAAGAATAGAAATATAGATGAGGAATATATTTTAAAATGGCTTAAAGAATTTGAAAAAACCCTTAATACTCCACTTACAAACATTTTTTTGAAAATAAAAGGGGGAATCGGAGAATGAGGATTTTGCAACTGAGAATCTATCCACCCATGCTCACTATTTGCAAATTTATGTTTTCATGTTTTATAATTTGCTTCTGGGGGTAAGGAGAAATGGAAAAGATAGAATTGGTTAGGTTGCTTGAAAAGGTAAGACAGGGGCAAATGGATGAGATAATTTGTATACCTTTGAGAACCTTTAAAACAAGTGATGAATATGCAACAGAGTATCAGAAAAATGACCAAATTTATTATTGGGCTTTTA
>JBBIMS010000310.1:0-2520 GCA_037444285.1 Candidatus Aminicenantota bacterium
CTATACTTCTTAAAATTTCTTCTATTATTTTTCTTCCCTTCCTTGAACTTTCGTTTGGGAATGAGATGAAAAATGGCTTTCCTGAAAAGAGGTTTTCAGTGATAGCATTTTTCCCTTTTTTAATGTTCCCTGCCATAGGATGTCCTCCAATAATTATTTTTTCAGGAAATTTTTTCATTTCTTTTAAGATTTCTTTTTTTGTGCTTCCTGTGTCCAGAAGAATTTTTCCTCCGTTCATCATCGGAGCAATTTCCCTGATAAGGGAAATAATTTTTTTTACAGGGGTTGAGAGAATAATAATATCTGATCTTTCAACCCCTTCCTTCATTTCATCAACATATTCGTCAATTATCTCGCTGTAAAATTTCCTTTTGTAAAGGTCTTTACCAAGGATTTTGCCTGCAGTTTTTGCTTTTTTTAAGGCAAGGGCAAGGGAACATCCAATCTGTCCAAGTCCAACAATGAAAAAGTTAAATTTCATATTTCCCTTCCTATCGCATCGCAAATTGGTTTTAGTTCGGAAAGTAATTTTGAAAACATTGGGAAATCAAGACTCTGGAAGCCGTCACTTATGGCTTTAGATGGATCTTTATGAACTTCAATCAAAAGGCCGTCTGCTCCAGAAACAATTGCAGATTTACCTACTGGAGAGACAAGCTCTCTTACACCAGTTCCATGGCTGGGATCAGCAATGGCAGGAAGATGAGAAAGTTTTTTTAGCAATGGAATGGCTGAAATGTCGAAGGTATTCCTTGTGTATTTTTCAAATGTTCTAATCCCCCTCTCACACAACATAACTCTTGGATTTCCGCTGGAAAGAATGTACTCTGCTGACATGAGAAGCTCTTCAATTGTTGCCATCATACCCCTTTTGAGTAGAACTGGTTTGTCTGTTTTTCCAACAGTCTCAAGAAGGGGGAAGTTTTGCATATTCCTTGCTCCAATCTGAAATATATCAGCAACCCTTCCTACTTTTTCAACATCCTCAGGGCTCATAACCTCTGTAATGACTGCAAGACCTGTCTCCTTTTTTACTTCTTCAAGATATTCAAGACCTTTTTCCTTCAAGCCCTGAAAGGAATAGGGAGAGGTTCGAGGTTTGTATGCACCGCCTCTCAGGATTTTGACCCCCATTTCCTTTAAAACATGGGCAATTTCAAGGATTTGCTCTCTACTTTCTATAGCGCAGGGACCAGCCATTACAACAATTTTATTTCCACCTATCTCAGTCCCATTGACCTTTATTACTGTGTCCTCACTTTTGAACTCCCTGCTTGAAAGTTTGAAAGGACTTAGTATTCTTACAACCTTTTCTACGCCATTGAGAGCTTCAAACAATTCAGGATTTGCATTGCTCCTTCCTATTACTCCAATGATGGTTCTTTCCTTCCCCTTTGAGACATGGGGTTTAAGCCCCAGCTCCTTTATTTTTTTCAGAACCTCAGAAATTTCTTTTAAAGTGGAATCAGGTTTCATCACTATTACCATTTTCTCCTCCCATCAAATCTTCTCTTAAAATTTTTGTATTCCCTAAATATTGATGTTTTATTTCTTCAGGGCTTAAAGGGGTGTAAACATGCATTAGAATTCTTATAACTTTTTTCATACTGTTGGCTACATTTATTTCCCTTGCGCATAGAGCAGGAACGAATTTTAAACCCATTTCCCTTAAAGCATAAGCTGGGAATTCTTTGTTTATGTCCTCTGTAACAGTGAAAAAAACAGATACAATGTCCCTTTCCTTTACATTATTTTTTTCCATCATCTTTTTTAGAAGAAGGATTGTATTTTTGATGATTTCATCTCTTGTGTTTCTTTTAATCTGGATAGCTCCTCTTATACCCCTTAAAAAAAGCTTATTCCTTTTCATAAAGCACCTCTCATCCTTTTTAAAAAATCCTTCACCTCATCAATGGAAAAATTCTCCTCTCTTCCCATCATTATTTTTATAATTGCACTACCCACAATTATCCCATCAACATCCTTTGCCAGTTCAGATGCTTGTTCGGGGCTGGAAATTCCAAAGCCTGCATATAATGGCTTATCACTAATATTCTTGAAAAGTAATGCAGTGGATTTACTGTTTCCATCTATTTTGTCTCTCACTCCTGTTACTCCGTAGACTGAAACAAGATAAACAAATCCTTCTGAATTTTCAGCTATTAATTTCATTCTTTCTTTTTTAGTGGATGGTGCTATCATTCCAATAATCGAAATACCTCTTGATTTGAAGGAAGAACCGAGAATTCTCATTTCTTCCACAGGAAGATCCGGGAAAATAATTCCACTGATTTCATTATCAAGCATGAATGATGCAAATCTATCAAAGCCAAATCTATATACAGGATTTAAATAGCTCATTATCACAACTGGAACTTTAATATCTCTTCTTATCTCTCTCAAAAATGAAAAAAATCTTGAAATCTTGAACCCTCTTTCGAGAACCCATTGGGAAGAATGCTGAATGAATTTGCCATCTGCTATTGGGTCAGAAAAGGGTATACCTATCTCTAAAATGTC
>JBBIMS010000311.1:0-2518 GCA_037444285.1 Candidatus Aminicenantota bacterium
GAATGATTTGAATACATTTAAAAGTGATTTTTACATAAAAGACTTTCGAGGAACTGTTTTAAACCTGATCCCAGACATCTCAAAAGGAAAAAGGAATAAAGCTTATCTTTCCTTGCTTTCCAAATTGGCAACCTGCTCAGAAGAAGAGGCAATCACTTTTCTTGCCGAGTTTCAGAACATAAAAGGCTTAAGAAAAGAAGAGATAATAAATTTCTTGATAAAGGAAGAAGATGAGGTTGAGCAGCTTCTTCTTGATTTGGAAAGAAAGGGAAAGATAAAAATTATATCCTTCTCGCCTTTATTCGTAGTTTCTACAAACGCTATAGATTATTTAAAAGATAAAATACTATCAAAGATTGAATCAATAAAAAATAAAAATCCTCTTGACTTCGAAATGGACATTGCAAGCATAATGAAGAGGTCAGGGGTAAAGGTTGAACCTAGGCTCTTTATCTATATTTTAAAGAAATTGGCAAAGGAGAAAAAACTTACTATTTCAGAAGGGAAGGTAATTTTGCCTCCTCCTGCTATTGAAACCCTTTCAAAGGAAGAGAGCGAAGCATTGAAAGAGCTTCTCGAAATTCTCCAGAGTGTAAGCATTTACAAACTTTCGACCCATGAAATAGAAAAAAAGATAGGCCTACCAACAAAGGTTGTCTATAGATTACTCTATTTGCTAACTGTAAACAAAAAAATTGTGAGGGTAAAAACAGATTTCTTTATAAGCTCTTCCTGGATAGAAGAACTTAAAGATAGACTTAAAAAATTGAGAGGGAAAAAGCTTTCTATTGCAGATTTCAGAAAACTCACTGGGCTATCAAGACAGTATCTAATCCCTCTTCTGGAATTCTTAGATGAAAAAGGTATAACAAAAAGAGTTGGTAATAGTAGAGAGATAATCCTGTAATTTTTGATTTAGAAGGATTCTTCCGGATTTTTCTTCAAATGCTCCATTGAACCATAAAGAGACAAAATCCTTTTAAACTCTTCTTCATTATAAAATGAGCATTTCCCTTCTCCAAAAGCCTTTGCAACCTCTATACAGAAGCGAACTGCCATCTCTATATCTACTACATGGCTTGCTCCAGTAGCACAACCTGGAACTGGAACTTCGGTAGTAATTGCAACCCCCACAACAGGAGCACTGGTTGAAGTTGAAGGTTGCATTATACTATTCAAGTGATATATTCCATTTCCATAGGGAGTTATGTCCTGGGTGGTTATTGCAAATACAACAGGTAACCTTCCTGTAACAATCTGCATAATATCAAGAAGATCTTCGCTAACCCTCAAGATATAACCATCTTTTACTGTGGGAGAAATAGCAAAACCTTTCTGATTTATTATTCTATTTCCCTTGGTGGTATCAATGGAAAGAATAGCATCCATTTCAGGATCAACCTCAAAACTATTCATTGTTTTCACTGATACAGGAGAACCCATAAAGGGGACAGGCTCATGGGGAATAATAGGAGAATTGGGACATAGATGGGTTGAAACAATAACATCTCCTATTAGAAAATCTCCCTTTTTTCTCATGTCAGCCAATTTCAGGGCAACAGAAAGAGCAGCTATTGCACCATCAGCATCAGAAACAAGGCCAATTTTATGAGGTCTTGCTCCAATCCCACCAAGACGCCCAATAATTCCGAGGGTTGGAGAGGAGCCGTTCAGAGATTTGCCATTCTTCCCTTTTAATCTTATTTTTAAGAAAAGGGTTTCTCCGCCTTCTTCTTTTACCTTCTTCATTTCCAGCTCTTCTTCCTCAACCCCCTTCTCCAGAAAGAAAGTTTTTATTTTATCTTCCTCTATCTTTGATGTATCAAGGAGTTCAAAGATCTCAATAACCTGTTTCATAGCCATTTCATGCTCCTTTCAATTTTAAAAAATTTTTGAGCTCATTTTTATGTTTGTAGATTATCAAAGAGAAATTTATCATCCAGAAGAGTAGAAGAGCTTCATTTCTCAAAAGAGAATAAGGGGCAAGGAAGAGAAAGGCGATCAATACTTTTAAAGAATCCTCCTCAGGAGAGGGTTCTTTCCCCAAGAATCTTTTAATGGAAAGAATAGAGAGTAAGAATCCAAGAATCAAAGGTGCTTCCCAGGATGTTAGAGCAGCCCAGCAGCCAAAACTTACAGAAATGGCTTTCCCACCTTTAAAATTCAGAAAGGGAGAAAATGCATGCCCTAAAACAGCAAACCCTGCACAAAGGGCGATTTCCGTGTTCCCAATTACTCCGCTCTTTTTAAGAAAAAAAATTGGGATAAAGCCCTTTAAAAAATCGAGAAAACCACCAATAAATCCAAAAAGCCACCCGGCAACCTTAAAGAGATTGTAGGCTCCAGGATTTCCATCCCTTACCATCCTTATATCTTTGCCCCTGATTCTCCCAAGCCAGTAGGAGAACATGAGAGAACCACAAAGATAAGAAAGACCTAAGTAAACTATTGTTTTAATCAATTCTCACCTTCCTTCCCTTCCAGATGACTCTTCTAAGAATATAGGTCTGGGAAAAGG
>JBBIMS010000312.1:0-2509 GCA_037444285.1 Candidatus Aminicenantota bacterium
TGAATGATTGTAATCCCTGTGCCCATACCATTCTCCAGTTTCACCATTGTAAAATTCAGCAGTATAGGGGAAATCGAAATTGAAATCCTTGAACTGGACTTTAGTAAAGGACTCAAGCAGTTTGAACAATGTATTTTTTGTGACATAGTTTTGTTTGTAATTTCTCAGGGTATTTGCAATGGCTGAGATTACAATACTGTTAGCGTGGGGCCATGTGGGCCCATTCCAATAACATACAGTCACCCTTTCTAAATCTTCTCCTGAATTTCTCTGAACACCCCAGACAGTTGTCTGGGAGTAGGCAGGGCATGATTTTGCAGTTGATGCTGGAGGGAATGGAGTCCAGAATTCCTTGTCGAATTGAAGGTATTCCCATGCTTTCACATACTCCTTTGAATTCACTGGAGGAAGGTTGAAATAAAATGGGTAAAAACCCACAATTTCCTTGACCAGGGCTTTTTCATTGTCTTTAGCCCTGAGACTGTAGAAGAAATGGGTTCTCCTTTCCCACATATTGGAAAGAAGTGAATTTTTTATTTTTTCTGCAATCTCAAGATATTTTTTTGCTCTTTCAGTATCACCAATCTCTTTCAGAGCTAAGAAGGTGGCTAAAGCATTCCCGTAAACATAACTTGTAAGATCAACCCTTTCAAGAATCTCTTGCTTATTGATGTCGTAACCTGAAAAGAAAAAGAAGGAAGGTTGCCATTCCATACCTGTTGCAAAGTGGTCGTAAACCTCGAAAAGAAAGTCATTATCCCTGTCAAATTCCTTTAGCCATCCTTCTACATTCTTTGCCATTATCTCCACAACTTTCTTTAAAAAATCTTTATCCTTTCTAACGATATGAGAATCCCATATTGCTGAGGTTATCCACTCAGTATAATATCCATCACCCAGGAGGTAAGGGGCAATGAAGTTCCTGTAAATACCATTTTCATTTATATTTTCAACAAAGTTGAGAATGTATCCCTGATAATATTTTTTAGAGTGGAGCCATCGAGCTTCCCTTATGACATGGGGAGCACCGTAACTTATTGTGTTTGCATACCAGGAGGATCGCCACCTCCCCTCTGAAAATGTTGGATATTTAAGAAAGCCTACATTTGTCTCTGAAATATTTTTTTTCAAAATATAGTATCTGTGATACCACATCTTTTTGAACCATCTGTCAGGACAATCAAAATAGGGAATTTCAGATTTGAACCATCCAACATACTGTTCTATGTGTTTTTGAAGGGGATCTTCCATTCCAAGAAATTCCCTCAATTTCTTCTCACAGCTGGAAGGATCAAGGTCAAATGCCATCCCAACCCTGAATTCCCTCTCTTCTCCTCCCTTTATAATCCCCTCAAAATAAATACCATTGGGGTAAAATTTGTTGTATCCGCTCATCTTAGCCATAACATAGACATGAATCCCATGATAGAACTGTTCAAAACCGAAAATATCATCTTTTACTTTTACAAACCCTATCTCTGAAGAAACAACAACACGAATGTTTTTATCTTCTGATGTGTTGTTTTTTATTTTTAAGATGGAGAAGAGAATATCATTGCCAGTTATGAATTTTGAACCCTTAACAGAAATTCCAGAAAGTTCTCCCTCCATGAAGACATGGCTTGGATAGTATTCAGCATTCTTTACTTTTATTCTTTCATTTCCCACTGCAACATATAAATCATAGGCTTTAATATTTGTAAGAAGATAGAAATGAACACCTTCTGGGAATCCCCATCCCTGAGGAGATGTAGCCCAGAGGTATTTCCCTGTTGAGCCAAAAGGAACTTCACTGCTATAAGGTCTTTTCAAAATCTCATTAATGTTGTATTCATCAGGATTCAGAATGACTGTCTGGGAAAAAAGATTAAAGGATAAAAATAGAACAAAAAAGATCCTTATCATTTTTGCCCCCTTTTATCTAACAAAAAGATATACTTTATCGAAATCAGGGGATACAAGTTTCTTTCCCGCTTTCATTATCCATTCTTTTGAGCCCTTTAAGATATAAATTTTTATCCTGAATGATTCTTCCTTTTCAGGAGGGAGATAAAGGGAGGGTGAATGGCATTCAAGCTCTCCAAAGGCAAAGGGTGGTTTTTCAAGATGGCTATAAATCTGAATAACATCTCCATTGGTATGTTGCTCACTCTTTGGTCTGTCAGGGTATTTTGCATTTTTGTCAACGGGAAAACTCATCATAACAATATAGAATTCTCCAGCTGGATTTTTTGAAACATAGGCAATCGAACCCTTTGCATATTCAGGTTTTATTCCAATTTTATACCTTCTACTTCCGTGAACAAAGAAAGAGATGGAGTCTCTATTAATTTTGACAAATTCAGGAGGAAGGGGCTCAAAATAGTTTCCTCTGTAGGCTTTTGGGGATGGCTCTTCAATGGGAACAACCATTGTTCCCTGTGGTATTATCTGGATCAAACACCACAAACCGATTATTCTATCCAGGGTTTTTTCCCCTTTATTTTTTAACTTGTGGACAAAATCTATT